>DAISKM010000613.1:0-2442 GCA_036820945.1 Pseudolabrys sp. | reverse complement strand
GGCTATATCTTGGTGTGACATCGGAAGATCGAGGCAGGTTTGCGTTCTCGTTCTCTTCGAAAGGTCAATCAGAAAGGAGGCGACACGGCATCTGGCATCCCTGCTGATCAGAAGTGAGTGTTCTTGCGTGCACCGCAGTTCGTGCAATGTCGCGGTCAATAAGAATTTTGCAATTCGGCTTTCATGACTCGCCATAGAAAATAATGCGGAGCGTTTGAAGAACAGTATATTCGCATCCGCGGCTGCTTCTGAGGTCAACGAATGCGTTGAATGACTGGTCAAGCCAGAAAATTCTGTTGGAAGATAAAAAGCTACGATGCCGCGAGTACCGTTCTGAAACGATCTAAAACTACGGATAACCCCACTGATCACCAGAACAATGTATTCGGAAGGCTCACCCTCAATGACGATTGTTTGGCCGCGGCTGTAACGAATAGGGCCGCGCCGAAGCGCGAAAATAGTGCGCGACAAACTTTTGTATTCGTCTCCAATAAGCCCTGCGAAAGCTTCCGCAGTGCTTGGCGAAGCGCATTCAGGAATTAAGCCTACCGCTGCAGGCGTCTCCGCGAGCGCAAAATCCGTCATCGGTGCTCCCCACGCCTTTGCTGATGCCAAAGAAGTTACGGATTTACGGGGCGTGCATTAAATTGGACCTTGGGCCAACATTCTCTGCTAATCTGTTCTGCGGGAATGGCCATTGCGCAGGTTGGAACTTTGGCCCCCCTCGGCAGTGTGGGGTTTGCGATGGCTGACACGACTAAACTCTCGGTTGGCAAAGCGCTCGACAAGTTGCGCGGCACTGATGAGCCTAAATCCAAGATGACGCGGCTCGACGAGAAAATTGATGATCTCGATAAAGAGACGCAGCGCTTAAGAGCAATGAGGCGCAGCCTTGGACCGGGAAAAAAAGGCGAGCCTACTAAGCGCGATTGAGACGATAGGCCAGCCTTTCAGTGTTGACCCGGACATGTACGCTATGGGTCATTAGCGGACATTTCGCACTGCAATCGATATGTCCGCTTTACCCCCGAAAGCGGCATCCATTGGTGCTGTTGGAATGTCCGCTAAGGGCCAAAAGCGGACACTGCGAGCACTATTCGATCACCTTGTCGGCGCGTGCAATGAATGCGGGGGGTACGGTCAAACCGAGCGCCTTCGCGGTTCTGAGATTGATGACCAATTCAAATATGGTTGGCTGCTCAACCGGCAGGTCGGCCGGTTGGGCGCCCTTCAGGATTTTGTCAACGTACACGGCAGCCTTGCGATACAGGTCGGCAAATCTTGCGGAGTACGACATCAGCCCGCCTTCCTCGGCGAACCACCGCGGCACTGAAACCGCCGGCACATGATGCTTCAGCGCCAGTTCGGCGGCGCGTTTGCTGGGCAGGCTGGGTTGAACGATGACGGCATCGGGCCGCTCCTTCTCCATCGCGGCGAAAGCGCCCTCGAACTCCTCTGCGCTGCTGACCCTGACGGGGTTGATCGTAGTGCCGGTGGCTTCGCCGGCAAGCTGGACCTTTTCGAGGAAAGGTTTGGAGAAGGGATCGGGCGCATTGGCCAGAGCGGTCACGCGGCGTGCCGCTGGCAACAACTCCCGGATGAGTTCGATGCATTTGCCGGACAGCTCGGCGGTTACGCCAGCGATGCCGGTGACATTTCCGCCCGGCCGAGGAAGGCTCGCGACCAGCCCGGTGCCAACCGGATCACCCGCGTCTGCCATGACGATCGGGATTTGGCTCGTCGCTTGCTTTGCCGCCCGGGTGGGAGGCGTGAACCAAGTGACGATCACATCTACTTTGAGGCGGACCAGCTCGGCGGCTAATTCAGGAACTCGTTCAACTTGTCCTTCTGCCGATCGAAACTCAAATCGAACGTTTTGCCCCTCCACATACCCCAGATCGCGCAGCCCTTGCCGAAACTCTCGCCAAAACTCTTCCGGATCGGCATTGCCAATGACTAGCGCGCCTATCGTCGGCACTTTCGGCTGCTGTGCCCTTGCCGCCAGCGGCCACGCGGCCGCTGCACCGCCAAGTAGGGTGATGAACGCGCGCCGTTTCATCGCCGTCTCCGAGGCGCACGAGAACATCGTATCGGCCTAGACTAACACAAGGTCCTGGACCTGCCGATGTCCGCTTTGGGTCAAGAGCGGACATCGCGGCATGTCAGTGTGATGCCCGCTTTACCCCCAAAGCGGACATTCGAGCTTGCGATTGGAATGTTCGCTATGGGCCAAAAGCGGAAATGACACGCATGCTTGCGTGCTGTCCGCTTTACCTCCAATTCCAGACATTACATCAGCACGATGCCGCATTCGTGATCGCGAACGTCAGGAGCAATTCGCTCCAAGACCGGCCTTGCGTCAAAGCGGAAACCGTCAGCGCAAACGGCATGTCCGCTTTGGGTCATTAGCGGACATATGCAGTGCAAAAGGGCATGTCCGCT
>DAISKM010000612.1:567-2443 GCA_036820945.1 Pseudolabrys sp. | reverse complement strand
GGATAACAGCGCGACTGCTGCCCGGGAAGCGGTCTATGGCGTGGTGCAAGCTTTGGTCTTCCGGCCAATCTTGAACAAGCTCGGCTTCGACAAGCTGGAGCTGGTGGTCAGCGGCGGCGCCGGTTTGCCGGCGGAAACGGCGGCTCTCTGGCACATATACGGCGTCAATGTGGTCGAGATGTACGGGCAGACGGAAGAAGCCGGCGGGATCATTGCCGGACAGCGCGGTCGCTTCCCGCGCCCTGGCGATGTCGGCACGCCGGTCGAGGGGATTGAAGTGCGCCTGGCGGACGACGGAGAAATCCTGGTGCGCGGGCCGGATCTGTTCGATGGCTATTGGCGCGCTGACGAAGCCACGCGCGAGGTCAAGCGTGCCGACGGTTGGCTGCGCACCGGCGACGTCGGTGAATGGCGTAATGGAAACTTGCGGCTCATCGACCGCGCTCGTGATTTCATCGTGACTGCCGGCGGCAAGACCATTTCGCCGTCATTGATCGAGAATGCGTTGCGGGCAAGCCCCTACATTGCCGAGGCGATCGTCTTCGGTGATGGCAAGAAATATCTAACGGCGATTTTGGAAATCGATTTCGACACGGTCGCTGACTGGGCGCGCGCAAACGATGTGGCCTACACCGGTTTCACCAGCCTCACCGCGCATCCGCGGGTTACACGCTTGATCCGCGCGGAGCTTGACAAGGTCAATCGCGAGCTCGCCCGCGTTGAGCAGATCAAGTCGTTCCGAATATTGCCCAAGGCCCTCGACCCCGAGGAGGAAGGAGAACCCATCACGCCCACGCGCAAGGTCAAACGCAAGCTGATGTACGAGCGCTTCAAGGATCTGGTCGAGGCAATGTATGACGACCGCGAGGAACAGCTGATCGCCGCAAGCACAGGCAGCGTGCTGGTCCCGTAACGCGCTAGAATTTCAAACGAGATGAAAAAGGGAGGAACATCATGCTTAGGAGGATTTTTGTCGGTGGCCTGGCCGCCTGCGCGATCATGCTGCCCGCAGCCGCCCAGGATGCTTACCTCGTTGGCATCACGGCCGCGCTGACCGGGCCGCCGTCCAGCACTTATGCGCCGGCGGTCGACGCCCTGCGCATTTATGTTGACCGAGTCAACGCGGGTGGCGGCGTCAACGGGAAGCAGGTCAAGCTGGTAATCGAGGACGATGGCGCACAGCCTTCGAAGGCGGCGGCGAATACGAAAAAGCTCCTCACCCAGGACAATGTCGTCCTGATGGTGAATGCCAGCCTGTCCTCGACCTACGCGCCCGTAATCGGGGAAAGCAAGAATGCCAACGTGCCCCTTCTGTTCGCGAGCGGCGTCTGTCCGCAAAGCGTCTATCCGCCCGCCGACCCGCTGCAGTTCTGCACCACCGGCTATGCCTCGCAGTTCGACAGCCGCGCGACGCTCGAATTCGTCAAGTCGACGGCGAAGGGTCCGGTGAAGATAGGATTTTCAGCGATGGCGATCCCGCTCTCGCGCGGGGAGATGGACTACGCCATGGAGCTCTCGAAAAAGATGGGGATGGAGCCGGTCGATCAGGAAGTCATTCCGCCGCCGACCGCGGATTACACGCCCTTCGCCACAAAGCTCAAGGATGCCGGACCGAACTGGGTCTATTCGTGGGCGCCATGGGTAACGCAAGTGCGGACGCTGGAAGCGCTGCGCAAACTCGGCTGGCAGGACGACTTCATTGCCTGGGGCCATCTCGAGGCCGAAGCCGAACTCGCGCGACTGAAGGACGGGAAGTTCTACGTCATCAATTCGAACGCGCTGTTCCAGGAAAAGCAGCCCATCCACCAGGAGATCGAGGCCGCCGCCAGTCTGCAATGCTACGTCGCGAGCCCACCCCTTCACGGCATCGTCGTCG
>DAISKM010000612.1:0-557 GCA_036820945.1 Pseudolabrys sp. | reverse complement strand
CGCGCTGATAGGCGCCGGCTGGCCGGCCGACCCCGCCAAGGTGCGCGCCGCCATGGAAAACCTGAAGATCGACACCAAGGGTCTGCGCGGAGGGCCAATCGAGTGGACCAAGGACAATCATTTCCGCACGCAACTCTACTATCGCGTCTACAAGTGGGACGGCGACAAGATTGCCCGCGTGCAGGACTGGAAGACCTATGAAGTGAAGTGACCCCACTTGCATCACCCTCTTCCTGCCGAGGAAGAGGGTGATCGCAGCTGCTCCACTTCGGGGATCGCCTTGCAACTCGTCGTCAACATCATCGTGCTCGGCTCGATCTACGCGTTGATCGCGTGCGGATATGTGCTGATCTATCGCGTCAGCCGCGTGTTGAACCTCGCCCACGGCGAGCTGATGATGCTCGGCGCCTATCTCCTGCTCGCAACGGCATCCTTGTTCAATGGCCATCCGGCGATTGCACTCGCAGCCGCGGTTATTCTGAGCTTGCTGGCCGGCGCACTCGTCTATGTTTTTCTCATGCGCAAGATGACAGGGGAGATGGTTCTCGCCGCAATTC
>DAISKM010000611.1:2000-2464 GCA_036820945.1 Pseudolabrys sp. | reverse complement strand
CGCTGGTGGCGGTCGGCGAAGGCAAATGGAGCGCCGATGACCTGTCGCGCGCGTTGGCCGCCCGTGACCGCACGGCCTGCGGTCCTGTAGCGCCGCCGGACGGCCTATATTTGATGCGGGTGGAATACTGAACGGACGCAACTCCGTTCGTCCTCGCGCAGGCGGGGACCCAGCACGGCAGCGACAGAAATCATCCGAAATACCGGTCGATGATTTTTCGATAGATCGCCGTCAGTGCGTGCAAGTCCGCTAAAGGCACCCGTTCGTCGACCTGATGCATGGTCTGGCCGACAAGGCCAAATTCGACGACGGGACAATATTGTGTGATGAAGCGCGCGTCCGAGGTGCCCCCCGTCGTCGATAGCTCAGGCTTGCGACCGGTGACTTCGGCGACCGCCTTTGCCACCAATTCGGTGAACGGGCCCGGGGTCGTCACGAACACCCCTGCGTTCGAAGGCTCCCAC
>DAISKM010000611.1:0-1990 GCA_036820945.1 Pseudolabrys sp. | reverse complement strand
GAGCCTTCGGCGGCCTGGCGCGCGCCGGTCATGGCGCGGCGTGCCTCGTCGGCGACGGCCTTTGCCACCAGCTCAGTGAACGCGCTCGGGGTCGTCAAGAACACGCCTGCGTTCGAAGGCTCCCACTGCAGCGAAAACTTTATTTTTCCGGCGGATGCCTTTGTCGCACGCTGTTCGATTAACTTCTTCAAGGAATCCAGCGTGTGGTTGTCGTTAAAACGGATATTGAAACGCGCTCGCGCCTCGCCAGGAATCAAGTTTACGGTCTTGTTGCCGACATCGACGGTGGTGAATTCGAGATGCGAGGGGGCAAATTGCGGGGTGCCCTTGTCGAGGGGCTCGCTCTGGAGCGACGCAATCAGCGACACTAGTCCGCGGATCGGATTTTCTGCACGTTGGGGGTAGGCGACATGGCCCTGCCTTCCGGTAACGATCAGGTGGCCGTTGAGCGAGCCTCGCCGGCCAATCTTGATCGTATCGCCCAATACTTGCTGATTGCTCGGTTCGCCGAGAATGCAATGATCGAATTTTTCGCCGCGATCAGCCACCCATTTCAGCAGTTTCGGCGTGCCGTTGACGGCGATGCCTTCCTCGTCACCGGCGATCAGGAACGAAATCGACCCTTTGGGCTTGCCGCCGGTTGCCGCCAAATGATCGAGAACAGCCGCTACCGCGCAGGCGATACCACCTTTCATGTCGACCGCGCCGCGCCCGTACATTTCGCCGCCGGCAATTTCGCCGGAAAATGGCGGATGCTTCCAGGCTTTTTCGTCGCCCGGCGGCACCACGTCGGTGTGGCCTGCGAATACCAGATTGGGCCGAGCGGCGCCCATGCGGGCGTAGAGATTTTCGACGTCGTCGGTGCCGGTTTCGCGAAACGTCACGCGATGAACGGCGAAGCCAGCTTGCTTGAGCACGTCTTCAAGGAACGCCAACGCGCCGCCTTCCACCGGCGTCACCGATCGGCAGCGCAACAAATCGCGGGCAATAGCGACTGGATCGACCGACATCAATCATTCCCGCATACAACACGCTCAGCCTTGGCCGCCGCTTTGGCTTCGCGGTGGTGAGTGCGCGGGAATGAACGCAGAAGCATGTGCGCAAGTGCCATTCTCAATCCCGCAACAGCTCATTGATGCTGGTCTTGGAGCGCGTGCGCTCGTCCACGCGCTTGACGATGACGGCACAATACAATCCGGGACCACCGTTCTTGCCCGGCAGCATGCCAGGCACGACAACGGAATAGGGCGGCACCTCGCCTTGCGTAATCGCGCCTGTGTCGCGGTCGACGATGCGTGTCGATGCGCCGAGATAGACGCCCATCGACAGCACCGCGCCGGTGCGCACGATCACGCCTTCCGCCACCTCGGAGCGCGCGCCGATGAAGCAATTGTCCTCGATGATCACCGGACCCGCCTGCAACGGCTCGAGTACGCCGCCGATGCCGGCCCCGCCGGAAATGTGGCAGTTCTTTCCGATCTGCGCGCAGCTGCCAACCGTCGCCCAGGTATCGATCATGGTGCCTGAATCGACATAGGCACCCAGATTCACAAAGGACGGCATCAGAACGACGCCGGGGGCGATGAATGCGGAGCGCCGCACGACGCAGCCGGGCACGGCGCGGAAGCCGGCTTTGCGAAATCGCGCTGCGTTCCAACCCTTCAGCTTGGGGTCGACCTTATCCCACCACACCGCTTTGCCGGGACCGCCGGAGACCACGGCCATGTCATTGAGGCGGAACGACAACAGCACGGCCTTCTTGAGCCACTGATTGACATGCCATTGGCCGTCCGCCTGGCGCTCGGCGACGCGCGCCTTGCCGGCATCAAGCAAGTCGAGCGCGGCGTTTACGGCCTTGCGTACGGCGCCCTTGGTTTTTGGGCTGATCTTGTCGCGGCCTTCGAACGCTGCCTCGATGATGCTTGCGAGTTTGTCGGTGGACATGCCGGCTCCAGTTCTTCGCTGCGGTTTGTCGGGGGCGGGGCAGGGG
>DAISKM010000610.1:0-2478 GCA_036820945.1 Pseudolabrys sp. | reverse complement strand
GTCACGCCGATCAGGTCGTTGCGGACAATGTCTGTTTTACCCCCAAAAGCAGACATTGCAGCGCACTGGCGCATGTCCGCTTTGGGCCAATAGCGGACATCCCGGCAATCACTCGATGACCTCGTCAGCGCGCACGAGCAAGGGTGACGGAATGTCGAGGCCGAGTGTCTTGGCGGTCTTGAGGTTGATCACCAGTGTATAACGCGTTGGTGCCTGGATAGGCAGATTAGCCGGATTGTCCCCTTTGAGAATTCGGGCGACATATCCACCTGCATTGCGAAGTTGATCCGCGAGATCGACACCATAGGCAATCAGACCTCCATCGTGGGCGAACGGGGGAAATGCATAAACTGCGGGAATCTTGTTGCTGACGGCGAGAGCAGCAACCATAACCGTGCGTCCGTATGTGAATGGATCTGACGGAACGACAAGACCACTTCCAAGTGTTGTCCCAAGCCTTGTAATTGCATTTCGGATGTCCTCATCGCTTAGTACAGAAGCTTGCGACACAGACACTTGAAAACCCGGCGCCACCTGTTTGATTGCCTGCATCAATGCCACGTTGTACGGCGACGTGCGCGGATTAAACATGATGGTGACGTGCGTCAGAGACGGCGCTACGTCCTTGAGTAGTTGCAACCACTTGCTACCGATATCGGGATCGAAGTTGGAAAATCCGGTCAAGTTGCCGCCTGGATGGGACATGTTGGCGACGAAGCCCTGACCAACAGGATCAGATACCCCAGCGAATACAATCGGAATGGTTGTTGTAGCCTTGTGCAGAGAAATCAGTGCCGGGGTTCCAAATGCCAAGAGAATATCGGGTGCCGCCCGCACCAGCTCTTCGGCATAACGGCTGAGCAAGTCGACATTCGACGCGCCCCACCGATAAATTAGGTCAAGGTTGCGACCCTTGTGCCATCCAGCTGCGGCTAGTCCCGTCTCTAATGCGCTGGCAAGGCGCTGGGAGTCTGGATCGGTCTCGGCAACTACCATCAGCGCGCCTACGTGTGCCACGCGCTCTTGCGCATCCGCCGTGAGCGCCCAACTGGCAGAGCCAGCAACAACTTTGATGAAATCGCGCCGCCGCATCTTTGCCCCCAAAGATGCGAGATCGTACTGGCTTAAACCAGCATCGTGGAAGGGGGTACTATGTCCGCTTTGGGTCAAAAGCAGACATATGCGCTGCAAAAAGCGATGTCCGCTTTGCACCCAATAGCGACCGCAAAAGCGGATTTCCGCACAAGGTCATGTCCGCTCTACCCCCGAAAGCGGACATGTGCGGTGCAACTAGGGATGTCCGCTAAGGGCCAATAGCGCACTCATGCATCGCAGCAAAGTCCATGCTTACTCGATCACCTCGTCGGCAATCGCAAGTAGCGTGGGTGGCACGTTCAGACCGAGCAACTTGGCAGTTTTCAAGTTAATTACGAGATCGAATTTGGTGGACTGTATAACCGGCAGGTCGGCCGGCTTTTCGCCCTTGAGAATCCGTCCGACGTAGATGCCAACCTGGCGGTAGGCATCGATTATGCTGGTTCCGTAGCTCATCAGGCCGCCGGCCACGACCCCCTCGCGCTGGCTATAGCTCGCCGGGAGCCCAAAGCGATCCGCCAGGGCGACGAGTTGCTCCCGCCTGGAGTTAAGAAACCCGCCGGTACCGACCAGCAGCGCACCAGCGCCGTGTTGGACGATTTTTGCAAAGGCAGTCTCGATGTCCCGCTCGCCGCTGACATCAAAAATGATGAGTCGCTGCCCGATCGCCTGCGCCGCGGCCTGTATGTCTCTTCGCTCTGCCTCGTTAATGAGAGTATTCGGGTTCACCAGCACGGCAATTGTCGATGCTTGAGGCACGAGCTGACGCAGCAGCTCCAGTCGCTTCGCCCCGAGTACGCCCGAGAAAAAGACCAAACCAGTGACGTTGCCACCTGGTCGGTTGAGGCTGGCCACGAGGCCGTCCCTCACCGGGTCGCCCCCGCTCGCGAAGACGATTGGTACGGTCGTGGTTGTAGCCTTGGCCGCGAGCGCCGCGTCGCTGTTCCCTACGATCACGTCCACCGGCTGGCGGATCAAATCCGCCACCAGTGCCGCCAATCGATCGGGATGATTGTCCGTTGAGCGGAATACGATCGCGACGTTGTGACCCTCGACGAAGCCTGCTTCCTTCAGGCCTTGGCCGAACGCGGTCACCCAGTGTGGCACGTCAGCAAACGTTCCGCTGCGCAGAAACCCGACCACCGGCATCGCCGGCTGCTGGGCACGCCCAGTAAGAGGCCACGCGACTGCGGCACCGCCGATAAGTGTGATGAACTCGCGCCGCTTCATTTCTGCCCCCGCGGCTTAAACCTCGCTCATCGTACCGGCTCAACTCGCCTGCTTGAAGGGGTCGCCTTGGAGATCGGGGATGTCCGCTTTGGGTCATTAGCGGACATTTGCACTGCAATAGGCCATGTCCGCTTTACCCCCGAAAGCGGACAT
>DAISKM010000609.1:0-2478 GCA_036820945.1 Pseudolabrys sp. | reverse complement strand
CATCGACATTGATCAAGGCCTTGCCGCCGCCGCTGGGAAGAACGTGTGCCATTTGATGATCCTTTCCTCGAAGTCACGATTATCTCCATTCGCTGAGCCGTTATGAGCAAATCGGCAATCTTCGCCATCGCTACCTTCCTAAGCGGACGCACTCGCTTCGCGATTCCTGTCGATGCGTCAGTTGGCGTCAAAATCGCACTCGTTTTTCGTTAGCGCAGGGAAGCAGCATCGAGAGCCGCATTGCATTGCGAGGAAACCATATGCCTGGCCATTGTCAGGCATCCGACAATATTGCCTTGAGGACCCGCGACGACGCCTGAGCAAAGACGCGCTGCGTCGCTATCACACATGTGCACAACATTCATCGCCAACGCAGCGCATCTTGCGGAAAGTTTTTCTTGGCTCTTTTGGAAACACGCGAGAACGCTGTTTACCACTGGCGACGCGGCGGTGCGATCGGCTCCCATCAGGCCGGGGTCCACCCGGCTGCCGCTGCACTGTTTTTTAATTTCTTTGCCGCAAGCCAATGCAACTGCAGTTCCGTGTTTTTTCGGATTGTCTTGCGCTTGAGCAACATTGTAGTGGGCGCCAGAAACTAGGATGCCAACAGAGACAAGCCATGCCGGAACGATCAATCGTGCGGTCTTTTGCATCACTTTGTTCTCCAACTTTTCATCACGGCCTTTCTGTCCACTCATCAGTGTTTTTTTGCTGACTATACAGGCGGGTCCCCTGCAAATCGTACCACGCGACCAGAACGAAACCGCCGACCAGCCCGAGGTGCTCGAAGAAGGCATTCGCGGCCATGAACCGCTCCTGGCCCGCGGGCAACTCCCAGAAGCGCAGCGCGATCAACGTTGCCATGAGCGTAAAGCCTGCGAGTGCAAGAGCTCCGAGCCACCGGTAGAAGCCGGTGAGAATCATGACCGAGGCACCCAACTCCAGAGCAATCACTGCGATGGCGAGCGGACCGGATGGCGCAAGGCCGAAGTGCTCTATCTCCGCGATCGCGCCGCTGAAATCGGTCGCCTTGACAATTCCACCCTGCAGATAGGCCGCGCACAAACCGAGCAACGCTATCCAATGAACCAGCGGTGTAGTGAACCGCATCGCGATGCTCTCGATTGTGTTCATGTCACACTGCCCAGCAGGCGCAGCCCAGCGCGCCCCAGAAGGAGCGGTCATCGGTCGGCACGTTCAATCCCCATGCGTGCGTGTGCCCGTGTACGCCGCAGGTGGTGCCGCATCCGCAAGCGGCCGCGAAGGTGTAATTGCGCTGCTGGTCGGCATCCGCCCTCTTCTGATAACCGCCGAAAGTGCGGACCGGCGACCAGTCGGGCATCGCGGGCGGCAGTGGCGGCCCCAAATCCTTGAACTCGGCGTCGCCGTAGACCGTCTTGCCGCCGACGAGCGTCAGCACCGACGTGATGTCCTGAATTGCCTCGCCCGGGACTGAGAAATAGTCGTCGGAAAGAACAGCGAGATCTGCGAGCTGTCCCGATTTGATCTGACCCTTCTTGCCGACCTCGGTGGAAAACCACGTGTTGGACTCGGTCCAGAGCCGCAGCGCGGTTTCGCGGTCGAGCTGATTCGCAGCCGGATAGAGTTGCAATCCGCCAAGTGTGCGACCGGTCACCAGCCATGCGAGTGCGACCCAGGGATTGTACGACGCCACGCGCGTTGCGTCGGTGCCAGCGCCGACGGGGACCCCCATCTCCAACATTCGCCGAATGGGTGGCGTGCGTTCAGCCTTCTGGACACCGTAACGTTCAACGAAGTACTCGCCCTGATAGGCCATGCGGTGCTGGATGGCGATGCCGCCGCCAAGTTTGGCGATCCGCTCGATGTTTCGATCGTCGATGGTCTCGCAATGGTCGAACAGCCAGTGCAGGCCGCCGAATGGAATGTCACGATTGACCTTCTCGAACACGTCCAACGCGCGCGTGATGGTCTCGTTGTAGGTGGCATGCAGCCGCCAGGGCCAACGGTTGGTTGCCAGCAGCCGGATCACCGGCTCGAGGTCGGCTTCCATCGGCGGCGGCATGTCGGGTCGTTCAACCTGGAAGTCCTCATAGTCTGCAGCGCTATAGACGAGCATCTCACCGGCGCCGTTATTACGATAAGTGTCGTCGCCCTGGCCCGGTCGCACCTGCTTGGCCCAACTCTCGAAGTCCTGCAGCTCTTGCTTCGGTTTCTGAGTAAACAAATTGTAGGCTATGCGCACAGTGAGCTGGCCGTCGCGGTGCAGTTCCTCGATGATCTGATAGTCCTCGGGATAATTTTGAAAACCACCGCCGGCGTCGATCACTCCGGTCACGCCAAGGCGGTTCATTTCGCGCATGAAGTGCCGCGTTGAGTTCTTCTGATACTCCGGCGGCAACTTCGGCCCCTTGGCGAGCGTGGCGTAGAGGATGGTCGCGTTTGGCTTCGCGATCAGCAGTCCGGTCGGTTCGCCGCTCGTGCCGCGCACGATCTCTC
>DAISKM010000608.1:0-2479 GCA_036820945.1 Pseudolabrys sp. | reverse complement strand
GGACTGTTTTCAGGTCCGCTGGGTTATTCGGATCAACGAACGTACGTAGAGCCAGCATCAAATAGCGTGTGCCAATCTGCTGTCTCGTAAAGGTGTGACTGCCCGCGCCATAGTAGACGGCTGGCGTATACTGGTCCTCATCAATCACGATCATGGACATGAAGCGACCGCCTGCATCGGGCAGCGTGACGGTCACCGGCCCCGCATCGAGGTCGAATACCGCGGCTGAGTACACCGTGTCTCGGTTGCCGCGGATCACGATTTGATTGTCGATTGGCTCGATCTCGCGGCGATGAAAGAATTTGCCCGGGCCACCGGCCTGTTCGACGATGTTGGCAAAGTACGTGTCAGTCTCAGCGCGGGTGAAGTTGTCGGCCGTAACCGGAACTGTGCTGCGTGCCGGCGATTGTGCGTGGATTGATGTTGCGGTGCATATCAAGGCCAGTGCCGCCAGAACCGCTCTGCTCACGCCGATGCTTTGCAGGCCCTTGCGGGCGGCGTGAATGCTCACGCCCCGCATGTTGTCCGTGAACGCGCGAAATGCGTAAGTGAAATCGAGGTTATCGTAGACCTTGTCCAGAGTCGCCTTGCTCGGCGCGCCGTCCTTAAATTCGAGCGTGCCGAGGCGCGAATCGACTTTGTCTGGTGTGGTGATTGACGGAGGGATTTGCGTAGGCGATTGCGCGTCAGCGATGCGGGGCAGTGCCAGAATGGCGCATGCCACGACCGGTGCAAGATATCTGATAACGTCTTTCATTATGGTGTCGCTCCTATTTACCCGTCCCCACAAACGCCGAGTTTGCGTCAGACGCGCCGCGCGGAGCACGACAATTGCGGTCTCCTCGTACAGCAATGAGTGCACGTTTGGATTTTATTCCGGCGAGTTCGCAGCGGGAAGTTGCCCTTAGGGGCATAGCCGCGACACCCATAGCGCGACATAAATGTCCGCTTTGGGTCAAAAACGGATATATGCGCCGCACAACGGCATGTCCGCTTTACCGCCGATAGCGACCACGAAAGCCATCCGGCCGAGTTAGATTCGCTAACTGAGATCAGAGAGCGAACATAAACTGTAAAAACGCCTGTAAGAACTTCTGACGGAACGTTGCTAAGCGTTGGAGCGGGCGAAGGGAATCGAACCCTCGTATGCAGCTTGGGAAGCTGCCGTTCTACCATTGAACTACGCCCGCGTTGCTCCACAATATCGAATGCGGTGCGTGCGCGGCAAGCACGCTGTCACGCTCAGGTTTTGAAATGCTTTGAGAGCTTAAGGCCCTGCGCCTGATAGTTCGAACCGATGCCTTGGCCGTACAATTTCTCAGGCCGCGCAAGCATTTTCTCGTAGACCAGACGGCCGACAATCTGTCCATGTTCGAGAATGAACGGCACCTCTCGCGAACGCACTTCAAGAACGGCGCGCGCGCCCTTGCCGCCGGCTCCGGCATATCCAAAACCCGGATCGAAGAAGCCCGCATAGTGCACGCGGAATTCGCCTACGAGAGGGTCGAACGGCACCATCTCCGCGGCATAGTCGGGCGGCACCTGCACCGCTTCCTTGGAAGCGAGGATATAGAACTCGTTGGGGTCGAGGATCAGGGTCTTGTCGGGACGGGCTTGCATCGGCTCCCAGAAATCGGCGACGGCATATCCGCCACGCCGTTCCACGTCGATGAGCCCTGTGTGACGCTTGGCCCGATAACCGACGAGACCGCCTGGACCGAGGCCGGAAAGGTCGACGCTGACCGCCACGCTTTCGCCCACGTCGGCCTTGTCGGCATCGACGAGACGCTCGCGCGCGTGCAATTCGCGCAAGGCCCCGGCGTCGAGCAATGCGTGACCGCGGCGAAAGCGGATTTGTGACAAGCGCGATCCTTCACGCACCAGGACCGGAAACGTTCGCGGGCTGATCTCGGCATAGAGCGGCCCATGATATCCGGGCTCGATACGGTCAAAACCGCGGGTCTCGTCCGCAATGACGCGGGTGAACACGTCGAGCCGGCCGGTCGAGCTTTTCGGATTGGCGGCCGCGGAAATCTCCTCGGGCAATGCCAGGCTTTCCAGCAATGGCACGATGTAAACGCAGCTGGTTTCGAGGACGGCACCGTCGCTGAGCGGGATTTCGTGCAACTTCAGCTCGTCTATGCGCCGCGCAACCGTGGTGCGGCCGGGCAAAAAGCTCGCGCGCACGCGATAGGCCACCTCGCCCAAGCGCAGGTCGAGGCTCGCTGGCTGGATCTGGTCCGGGACGAACTGATTTTCGGACAATATGCCGCCGTCGGCGGCGAGCACCGCGATCATTCGATCGGGCAGAATGCCTCTGTCCTCAACAGCGAAAGAAAGTGTCACGGCGGCCCTGTTTTCAGACGCGCCGATCTAACCCGAGTAACGCCTTGACGGGAAGCGGTGGCTCCCGCTAGAAGCATCTTATCCCGTGGTCATTTGAGCCGGCCGGCTTGCAGCCACGTAAAACAAATCGCTA
>DAISKM010000607.1:0-2482 GCA_036820945.1 Pseudolabrys sp. | reverse complement strand
TGTAGTGCCGGTCCCGGGTGCCTGCGCGTTGATTGCAGCGTTGTCGGCGGCGGGGCTGCCATCCGATCGTTTCATTTTCGAGGGTTTTTTGCCGGCCAAGGCGGTGGGGCGGCGAGCGCGCCTGGAACAGGTAAAGGAAGAGCCTCGCACATTGATCTTCTATGAGGCTCCGCATCGCATCCTCGAATGCCTGCAAGACATGGAATTGGTGTTCGGTCCCGAGCGCCCGGCGCTCCTTGCCCGCGAGCTGACCAAGACGTTTGAGACCCTCAAGGGGCTGCCGCTGGCTGAGTTGCGCGAGTTCGTAGAGTTGGACAGCAACCAGCAGCGCGGCGAGTGCGTGGTGCTGGTGGCGGGCTGGTCCGCGCCCGAGGAGGAAGGTGCCGTCAGTAGCGAGGCAATGCGCATCCTCAACCTGTTGCTCGAAGAAATGCCGCTCAAGCGTGCGGCGGCTTTGGCGGCGCAAATCACCGGCGAGCGAAAGAATGTGCTGTACCAGATCGCGCTGGACCAACAGAAGGGCGAGTGAAAGCCGACGCGCAGGCATGCCTGATGGCGCTTGGTGCTTGTTCTTCGGGCGTTGTGCCGGTAACCTTCGCGGCGGAGAGTCGATCGGACAGTCGCTGCCCTCTATGAAAATTAGGGGGGGGAGGAAAGTCCGGGCTCCATAGGGCGAAGTGCCAGGTAATGCCTGGGAGGCGTGAGCCTACGGAAAGTGCCACAGAAAATAACCGCCTAAGCGCTTCGGCGCCGGTAAGGGTGAAAAGGTGCGGTAAGAGCGCACCGCACGTCTGGCAACAGTTCGTGGCTAGGTAAACCCCACTTGGAGCAAGACCAAATAGGGTCCCAAGGCGTGGCCCGCGCTGGGACCGGGTAGGTTGCTAAAGATGTCCAGTGATGGCCATCGTAGACGAATGACTGTTCAAGACAGAACCCGGCTTACAGATCGACTCTCCACCTTTTTCTTTCCTCTGCTTGAATCATTGAGTAGGGGGTTGGGTGATAGCAATTTCCCTCCTTACACATTCATCCGCAGAACCTCTTTTGTAATACCAAAAAAATCTTACTCTTAATAAATTACTTTAACTTTCGAACGCAGCCTTCTGTGCTGATTCAAGTTATCGGTCAGTTTCATCTGCCGGATTCTCGTTGCCCCTCCGTTAATGCTCCTAAATCTCAGTTCTGTAAGGGTTTTCCTTTAATCCGCGCCTTGACGGTGTGGTGGGCGCATTCCTATAGTGTGCGCAAGTGGCGGAAAGTGGCATGAAGTGGGTTTTTTGAACTCAAAACGCTAGAATTTGGAGAAACGCTGACGTGTTTCGCGGAGCCAACGCTATCAGTCTCGATGCAAAGGGCCGTCTCGCCATGCCGAGCCGGTACCGTGACGAGCTCGATTCGCGTAGTTCCGGTCAATTGATCGTAACAATTGATGCCGTTGATCCTTGTTTGTGTGTTTACCCCCTCGATGAGTGGGAAATTATTGAAACCAAACTGCGCGCACTGCCTTCGCTTCGCGAAGAGAACCGCCGCCTGCAACGTTTACTGATTGGTAATGCCGTCGACCTCGAGCTCGATGGCAGTGGTCGTTTTCTGGTTCCGCCGCGTCTTCGTGAATATGCCAAGTTGGATAAGCGCGCGATGTTGGTAGGCCAACTGAACAAGTTCCAATTGTGGGACGAGGATGCATGGAACGCGGTATCTGCCGCTGACCTTGCTGCTATTCAACAACCGGGCGCGATGCCTGATGAACTGCGTGATTTGATCCTGTGACTATTGATAGCGGCTTTAACCACATCACCGTACTGCTTGACGAAGCCGTCGAGGCTCTCGCCGTACGTCCTGATGGCTGCTATCTGGACGGTACGTTCGGGCGCGGCGGGCACAGCCGGTTGATCCTCAGCCAGCTCGGTCCCGATGGTCGGTTGCTCGGATTCGATAAAGATCCACAAGCGATTGCCACCGGGCAGACGCTAGCGGCCGAAGACGGCCGCTTTGTCGTTGTGCAGCGCAGCTTTGCCGAGCTGGGTTCGGAAGTCGCCGAGCGCGGCCTGGCGGGCAAGGTCAGCGGCGTTTTGCTCGACCTCGGCGTGTCTTCGCCGCAGCTCGACGACCCTGAGCGCGGCTTCAGCTTCCTCAATGACGGCCCGCTGGACATGCGCATGGACCCTTCCCGTGGGATCAGTGCTGCGGAGTTCGTCAACACCGCACCGGCGGAAGAAATCGCCCGCGTGTTCAAGGAATACGGCGAAGAGCGTTTCTCCGGCCGCATGGCCCGTGCCGTGGCCGAGCGCCGCGACATCAAGCCATTCGAGCGCACCGGTGACCTGGCAGAAGTCCTGAAGGTCGCCAACCCGGCGTGGGAGAAGGGCAAGAACCCTGCAACCCGCGCCTTCCAGGGTTTGCGCATCCATGTGAACAACGAGCTGGGCGACCTCGAGCGTGGCCTGGAAGCTGCCATGGATGTCCTGGAAATCGGTGGCCG
>DAISKM010000606.1:0-2488 GCA_036820945.1 Pseudolabrys sp. | reverse complement strand
GCTGGGGGACGTGCGAAAGGCGCCGATGCAACGGCATGAAGGCGGCTATTACATTCGACTGGTCGCCCGCGATAAGCCGGGCACCGCAGCCACCATTGCCAAAAGGCTTGCCGAGCAGGACATTTCAATCGAATCCATTGTGCAGCGCCATGATCCGGCACATGTGGGTCGAGATATCAAGGCGGGTTCCGTCCCCGTTATTCTCATTACTTATGCAACTAGTGAGGATGCCGTGCGTAAGGCTCTTGCGGCGGTAGGGCGCGATAGGGTGATCTCAGGCAGGCCACAGGTCATACGGATTGAGAAGAACTGAACGACCTGTCGGCGGAGGATCGCGTTTCTGAGGGGAGCGTCAAAATGCCAAGCATTACCGTCCAGCCGGAATTATTGCTGGAACGCATTCTCACTCTCGAAATCGTGCGCGTCACCGAACGCGCGGCTGTGTCCTCGGCGCGCTTGCGCGGGCATGGCAAGGACAAGGCTTCCGATCAGGCCGCAGTCGACGCCATGCGCCGCGAACTCAACAAGTTACCGATCGACGGCACCGTCGTCATCGGAGAAGGCGAGATTGACGAGGCGCCGATGCTGTTCATTGGCGAGAAAGTCGGCACCAAGCATGGCCCGAAGGTCGACATCGCGGTTGATCCGCTGGAAGGCACGACGCTTTGCGCCAAGAACATGCCGGGGGCGATTGCCACCATCGCGATGGCCGATGCCGGCACGCTCCTGCACGCACCGGATTGCTACATGCAAAAGATCGCAATCGGCCCAGGTTGTCCGAAGGGTACGATCGATCTCGATGCTCCGGCCGACGAAAACATCGTAAATCTCGCGCGGGCCAAGGGCGTCAAGCCTTCTGAGATTACCGCTCTCTTGCTCGACCGGCCGCGCCATGCCGACATAATCGCCGCGGTGCGCAAAACTGGTGCCGCGGTCAGCCTGATAAGTGATGGCGACGTGGCCGGCGTGATCCATTGCGCCGAACCGAAAACGGGCATCGACATCTATCTGGGCATCGGCGGGGCACCTGAGGGCGTGCTGGCCGCGGCGGCGCTGCGTTGCATCGGCGGGCAGATGCAAACAAGATTGATCATCGATACCGAGCAATTACGTGAGCGCACGCTGCAAATGGGTATCAAAGACCCGAGGCGTAAGTACGAGATTGACGATATGGTGAAGGGCGACTGCTTGTTTGCCGCCACCGGGGTCACCAGCGGCGCCATGCTGAGCGGGGTAAAATTCGGCAAGGACGTCATTGAAACCGAAACGGTAGTGATGCGCTCGGTCACCGGCACGGTGCGTCGCGTATTGGCCGAGCATCGGCAGTTCGACAAATTTCATCTCGACTAGTTCGTCGGGCGCTTGCCGAAGCGCCTGATCAGGTCCACCCAGTACTGCGTAGTCCGTAATTGTGCGATTCGGGCCGGCACTTGCTGCCGGCACTCTGGTGATTGAGCGATGGCAGCAGTCCCCGCAATGTCATTGAAAAATTCCGATCGCCATTTCCTCGGCGTGGATCAGTCCCTGACCGGGCGCGCATGGCGCGACCGTCTCGACGAGCGAGGATCAGCGCGGGCGCTCACCATCGCGCAGCGCCACGGGCTCGACGAATTGCTTGCGCGCGTTCTGGCCGGGCGAAACGTCGATCCGGACCAGGTCGACAGCTTTCTTGATCCCACCATCAGGCGATTGATGCCGGATCCGAATACATTGACCGACATGGATGCGGCATGCGTGCGCATCGCGGACGCAATTGTAAGGGGCGAAAGCATTGCAATATTCGGCGACTACGACGTCGACGGCGCGACTGCATCAGCTCTGTTGTGCCGATATCTGCGTCAATGCGGCCTCGATCCCATCGTCCATATCCCTGACCGCATCTTCGAGGGTTACGGTCCGAACAAGGAGGCTATTCGTTCGTTTGCCGAACGGGGCGCAAAATTATTGATCACGGTCGATTGCGGGGTCACGAGCCTCGAACCGCTCGGCGAGGCGAAAAAACTTGGCCTCGATACCGTTGTGATCGACCATCATCAAGCCGACGAGGAATTGCCGCTAGCCGCCGCCGTCGTCGACCCCAATCGCGTCGACGACCTTTCGGGGCTTGGCCACCTTGCCGCCGTGGGATTGGTGTTCCTGACGCTCGTTGCGGTGACTCGTGAACTGCGCCGGCGGAATTTCTGGAACGTCGCGCGGAGCGAGCCTGACCTTCTTTCCTTTTTGCATTTGGTTGCGCTCGGCACGGTCGCCGATGTTGTTCCGCTGCATGGCCTTAACCGCGCCTTTGTTGCGAAGGGATTGATCGCACTGAGGCGGCGCGAGCACCCTGGCATGACGGCGCTTATGGATGTGGCGCGGCTCAACGGGCCACCTGAGCCGTGGCATCTCGGGTTTATGCTGGGGCCGCGGATCAACGCCGGCGGTCGCATCGGCCGGGCCGATCTTGGCGTTCGCCTGTGCGTGGGCGCTCCTCAGGCTCTCGACGGGC
>DAISKM010000605.1:0-2504 GCA_036820945.1 Pseudolabrys sp. | reverse complement strand
GACCGGATACGGCCGAGCGTTTCCGTGACAATCTGCGCGCATTCCAGAGTTCAAAGCTCGACGATAAGGAGCGCGCGGCACTCGAAAAACTGCGCGCGCATCTATCGTTCGTCGCCCTGAAGAAGCAGAAGGACGAGGAGTTTTTGGCTGGCACCGCGATTGGCCAGCGCGCCGCGCTCTAGGCCGGCTTTAGACGCGTTTGGTGGCGTCGGATAGGATGTCTTCGATCAGCCGCTGCACGTGCAGGCCTAAGCGCACCGTGTTTGATGGCTCGCGCTTTTGCTCGATGGCGTTGAGCATTTCGCTAATCACGGCCTTGTGCGGGCCGTGATCGAAGGCCATCGGATCTGCGCCGCCGCCACCGGACTGTGCGGAGCCGACTATCTCCGTCGCGCCGCTCGCGCGGTTGATGGTGAGATGGAACGTCTCCAGCACTGCGGAGCCTTTTGTTCCAGCGAGCTCGATGCGCTCCGGGTAACCGGGCCGTGCGACGGTGGTCGCATCGATTGCACCTATCGCACCGTTCTTAAAGCGGATCGCGGCGGCGGCGATGTCCTCGGTATCGATCGCGCGCAGCGGCGACGTCATGGCAAAGCCACAGACATCGCGGTGCGGCCCGACGAGGTGGAGCAGCAGATCGAGCGTGTGAATCGCCTGCGTGAGCAACACGCCACCGCCGTCGCGGGCCTTGGTCCCGCGTCCCGCAGACTTGAAATAGGCGTCGTCGCGCCACCAGCGAATAGACGCGCTTGCCGAGATGATCGGTCCAAGCTCGCCGGCGTCGAGAATGGATTTCAACCGAAGCGACGCCGGACGAAACCTGTGTTGCAGGCAGACTGAGCAACGCACACCGGCAGCCTCGATGGCTTTCGCCAATGCTTCGCCGCGGCTCACCGTCACTTCGACCGGCTTCTCAACGATGATATGTTTGCCGGCCTTGGCAGCGGCTTCGGCGACCGGAAGATGCGAGCCGGGTGTTGTGAGGATCAGGATGAGATCGAGATCGGGCCGCGTGAGCATCTCGTCCTGCGTGTCGAACACTGGAACGTTCCATTTCTCAGCAAAGGCGCGGCGTCGTTCGGGCGAGGGCGCGAAACCGCCGACGATCTTCGCGCGGCCAGCAGCTTCGAGCTCACGCAGCGATGTCATGTGCGGTTTGGTTGCCATGCCCAAACCGATGATTCCGACGCCTATCGTCATTCCGCTCTCCTCGTCGCAACGGGTGACATTTCTTCTTCAGTTAAAGCCGTACGCCTTGGCCGTCATCGCTTGACAGCCAGCGTCGCTCCCGTGATGCTGCCTTTACAAATAAATGACAAACGCGCCAAGCGCGGGAATGCCCATGGGAGGGAAGAATGCAGATTTCACGCAATCTGGTAGTGCGTCTGCTTGCGGCCACGGTGATGGCGGTGGGTTTCTCAGTGCTGTCGCCCGGCACAACGCGCGCTGATCCGATAACGCTTTCGATCATAGACACGGGCGGCGATCTTGCTTCGACCGAGGTCATCATCCGTAATTACGCCAAGGCCAATCCCGACAAGGTCAAGGACATCAAGATTCAGCGCGCGCCGGCGCCTGAATTGCCGGCCAAGATCAAGGCGCAGCAGGATGCGGGACGCCTCGACATCAACCTCGTTCTGACCGGACAGGACGGCGGCTCGCTGCTCGCCCTCAACAAGCAGATCATCCAGATCCCGAACTATAAGACCGAATTCCCGCGCGACATCCTCACCGACGCCGGCAAGGCGCTCTACGACGAAGGCGGCGGCTATCTGATCCCATCGGTCGGCAATGCCGGCGGTCCGGTGTTCATCTACAACCCGTCGAAAGTACCCAACCCGCCGAAAACTGCGGCCGATCTGCTCGCTTGGGTGAAGGCCAACCCTGGCAAGTTCATGTATGCGCGCCCAGCGAATAGCGGGCCGGGCCGTTCGATCCTCCAGGGCATGTCGTTCATCCTCAACGACTCCAAGCCGATGGATCCCGAAAAGGGGTGGGAAAAGGGCTGGGACTTCCTGAGAGAGCTCGGCAAGTCAGTCGAATATTATCCAACCGGCACCGCCATCACGCTCAAGGAATTCGCGCAAGGCCAGCGCTGGATGATCGCGGGCATTATGGAATGGGACATGAAGCCGCGCGCTCAGAGCGTGATCCCGCCTGATTCAAAGATTGCGATCCTCGAGAACACGACCTTCGTTGTCGACGGCCACTATTGGGCCATCCCGACCGGCGTGCCGAAGGAGCAGGTCGACGTCATCCTCGACCTCATGAAGTTCATGTGGAAGCCGGAGCAGCAGGTGCTGACCTGGACCGCCTTCATCGGCCCTGTCGTGAAATCAGCAACGATCGCGTCAGCGCCGAAGAACATCCAGGACGACGTCAAGGAATTCTGGCGCCCCGAATACGATCAGGTCGGCACCAAGTGGAAAGTATCGTCGCCGCTCGGCGTCACCGCGCTGAGCTACGCGATGGACCGCTGGGACCGCGAAATCGGCGCCGATCAG
>DAISKM010000604.1:0-2512 GCA_036820945.1 Pseudolabrys sp. | reverse complement strand
CCTCGCCAAGCAATACTGCCCCAAGGGCGCCGGCGCGGTGTTCACCTTCGGCCTGAAGGGCGGTTACGACGCAGGCGTCAAGCTCGTGTCGAACGTAAAGCTGTTCTCGCACCTCGCCAATATCGGCGATACGCGGTCCCTCATCATTCACCCGGCTTCGACAACGCATCGGCAGTTATCGGATGCCCAAAAGGTTCAGGCCGGGGCCGGGCCTGACGTTGTGCGGCTATCGGTGGGACTCGAGGACGTCGAGGATCTGGTCGCCGATCTCGAAGAGGGCTTGACGGCGGCATGAGGCGCTACACGAGCCGCTACGTCTTCCCCAGCGTGCGTTCGACATAATCGCGTATGTGCGCGAGCGTTGCGGGGGCGGTCCAGATTTCCGCCACGGCCTCGTCGGTGGCTTTACCGCTGGCTTGCAGGCGTTCGGCGACCGGCTGACGAATTTGCATTTTCGTTTGCGCGAAGGCCGCCGGCGAAAGCAAAGAAAGCTCCCGCGCAACCGCTACGGCATCCTCGATCAGGTCCTCCGGCTCCGCCACCTCGTCGACCCAGCCGCGCCGCAACGCGTCATCGGTCGCATAGGTCGCGCCGGAGAGCGTAAATTCCGCCAGGTACCGCGGCGGCACGGCGAGGCGCACGATTTCAAACGCGAGTGCCGGGAATGGCACGCCGACAAGTATTTCGGTCACACCGATGCGGCCGCTCTCGCGCGCCATGATCCGGCGATCGGCGCAACAGGCCAGCACGCAGCCGCCGGCAATGGCATGACCATTGATCGCGGCCACCACCGGCTTCGGGTGGAAAAATACTGCCTCATAAAGCCGATGGAGCGCGGGAAGAAACCGGCGAATGTAATCGGCGCCGCCTGTGCTCAACCGCTTGAGGTCGACGCCGGCGGAGAAAATCTTGCCCTGACCGGTCAGCACCACGGCCCTTAAGTCCGACCTGCGCAATTCGGCAAAGTGCCTCGCCAGCGCATCGCAGAGTTCGATGTCGAGCGCGTTGGCTTTGCCATGGGCGAGCGTCAGGACAGCAATGCCGTCAACGATTTCGCTTTTTATCATGCGCCCTGCTCCGCAGGCTTGGCATGTTGCGTGTAAATTATGGCGCGATGAGACAATCGCCCGGCGTGAACCACCGCGATCGTCAGCACAAGAATCGCAAGGACCTGATGTGCGAGCGCCAGTCCGAGCGGCGCCTGATAGAGCAGCGTCACGACACCGAGGCCCGCCTGCAATGTCACCCCGGCAGCCAAAAGCACGGCGCTCCCGCGAGCATGCGATGCGCGCCCGGTATCGAAGGCGTGCAGGACCGCAAGTACCCAGATCGCGTAGGCGACCATGCGGTGATTGAACTGCACCGTCAGCGTATTCTCGAACAAGTTGCGCCAGGCCGGCTGCAGAAACCATAACCTTTCCGGCGACGGCACGATGGCGTCATCGATTCTTGGCCACGTATTGTAGACAAGACCCGCATCAAGGCCCGCGACAAGTGCGCCAAGATAAATCTGCAACAACAACAGCAGTACAATAGCCAACGCGCCGGCGCGAACGCGCGCAGGGACGCCCCTGTGCGCCTGCGTTGTCAATTGCTGGGCCGTCCATAAGATCGCCGCGTAGATCGCGCTTGCCAGCGTAAGATGGAATGCGAGCCGATACTGCGAAACGCTCACGCCCTGCGTGAGACCGGACGAAACCATCCACCACCCGACCGCACCGAGTGCGGCGCCCGCGGCAAAAATCAGCCACAGGCGCGCGCGCAGGTTTGCGGGAATGACGCCTCGCCAGAGAAAAAACAGGAATGGCAGAAGAAAAACGACGCCGGTCAAACGCGCCAGCAGGCGATGCGACCATTCCCACCAATAGATGACTTTGAAAGCGTCCAGGTTCATGCCGCGGTTGAGTTCTTGGTATTGCGGGATCGTCTGGTATTTTGCGAATTCGGCCTGCCATGCCGTCTCCGAGAGCGGCGGCAGCACGCCCGTAACCGGCTTCCATTCGACGATAGACAGCCCCGACTCCGTCAAGCGCGTCGCGCCGCCAACGATCAGAGTCAAAAAGATCATTGCAGCCGCCGCGAACAGCCAGAGCTGCACGGCGCGCAGATCGATTTTTGACGCTTTGGCGGTCTCGGCCATGAGTGCTTGCTTTCAGGAGGTGGCGCGGACCATATAGTCATGTCCTCGCCTCCGCAAACCGGCGCGACGAAGAGCCACCATGTCCATCCGTGCGCGCAAATTCGTTGGTACCATTGCCCTGCTTCTGCTCGTCACGGTGTGGGCCCTGCTGGCCATGGCGCTTGCGCAATCCGTGTTGACGGACATCAACGGTTTTGTGGCGGCAATTTATTACATCGTTGCCGGGCTTGGATGGGTTCTGCCGGCGATGCCCCTCATCAGCTGGATGGCCCGCCCCGACCGCGCGTAGCTGGGGTGGGTTCCCACCTGCGCGGGGACGAATGGAGCAAAGTATGACACCTTCTCCGTTCATCCCCGCGAATGCAGGGATCC
>DAISKM010000603.1:0-2520 GCA_036820945.1 Pseudolabrys sp. | reverse complement strand
ACGCTTTCATTGTGCCAATTCAAAACAAGAACAAACTGTGATGCGGGAACCCGGGTTAATGGAAGCGATTCGCGCCGCTGGCGGCGTCGGTCAGCTTGCACGCCAAATAGGCATCTCCCAACCGTCGGTGTCGAACTGGACCAAGGTTCCCGCGGAACGGGTTATTTCGGTCGAAGCCACCACTGGCGTCGACCGGGCTGTGCTCCGGCCGGATCTGTATGACGGAAAGCAAACGCCCGACGAAGTCGATCTCGCCCGGGCGCAGGAATATGCGCTGCTCGCCGCGTTGCTTACGCGTGCGCCCGACGCGGGCTTCTTGGCAAAGATATCCGAGTTGCGTTCCGATGCCTCACCGCTCGGATTAGCACATGCTGCGCTGGCTGAAGCTGCAGAAGGAACCACGGCCGAAAAAGTCGAGCGCGAATATTTCGATCTTTTTATTGGGCTTGGCCGCGGCGAGTTGATGCCGTACGGCTCGTACTACCTTACCGGGTTCCTGCTCGAGCGGCCGCTGGCGCGCTTGCGCGACGACCTTGCGAAAATCGGGATCGCTCGTGTCGAAGGTGTCGTCGAGCCCGAAGATCATGCCGGCATTCTGTGCGAAATAATGTCGGGTCTTGCGAGCCGAAGGCTGCCAGCGCCAGCCGAGTCCGATCGCATGATCTTCGACAAGCACATGGTTCCTTGGATCGGTCGATTCTTTAGCGATCTTGAGAATGCGTCGGCTGCAGATTTCTACAAGCGGGTGGGAGCACTTGGCCGTGTGTACGTGAACATTGAAGCGGAGGCCTTCGATCTGCCCGCTTGAGGTAGACGACGGAACACTGGAGGAATTCGAGGAGAAAACGGCGATGAAAGAACATGAAAAGTCAAAGGTGGGTCGTCGCGACTTCCTGCGTACGATGGGCGCAGGCGCGGGTCTGGCGGTAACAGCGGTCGCGCCTCTCACGACCGAAGCTGCCGCGGCTGAAACCGATGCAGACAAAAAGAAGGCCCGCTACCAGGCAAATTCCGCCGACGTGCAGACCTTCTACAAGGTTAACCGTTATCCGAGCTGAGGGAGGCTGAGCCGTGCTGATCAAAAGAACAGAGCGCCAGGCGCGTCGCAGCGGTCTCGCAGCGACAGTCGGCAGTCAATTGGGCATAGGTCTCGATCGTCGTAGTTTCTTGCGCCGTTCCGGCCTTGTCGCCGGCGGCCTCGCAACAATCGGTGCATTGCCGCTCGCCAGCGTGCAGAAAGCCGAAGCCGCTGGCACGAATCTCAGCGGAGCCACCATTCGCAAGAACATCTGCACCCACTGCTCCGTGGGCTGCACCGTGCTTGCCGAAGTGTCGAATGGAGTCTGGGTCGGTCAGGAGCCCGGATGGGAAAGCCCGATCAACCGTGGCTCGCATTGCGCGAAGGGCGCTGCGACCCGGGAGCTGGTGCACGGCGAGCGTCGCCTTCGCTACCCGATGAAGCTGGTGAATGGTCAGTGGACCCGGATTTCGTGGGACACCGCGATCAACGAGATCGGCGACAAGCTGATGGAAATCCGCAAAAAGTCGGGTGCTGAGTCGGTCTACTGGCTTGGGTCTGCCAAGTTCACCAACGAAGGCGCCTATCTCAATCGCAAATTTGCCGCGTACTGGGGAACCAACAATTCGGATCACCAGGCGCGCATTTGCCATTCGACGACCGTCGCCGGCGTAGCCAATACCTGGGGCTACGGCGCGATGACCAACAGCTACAACGACATCCGCAACGCCAAGACCATGATCATCATGGGCGGCAATCCGGCGGAGGCGCATCCGGTCTCGCTGCAGCACCTGATCGAGGGCAAGGAGCTCAACCGCGCGAACTATATCGTGATCGAGCCGCGGCTTACTCGCACCGCCGCCCATGCCACCGACTTCGTACGCATCCGCTCCGGCACGGACATCCCGATTATCTACGGAATGCTCTGGCATATCTTCAAGAACGGCTGGGAAGACAAGCAGTTCATCGAGCAGCGCGTGTACGGCATGGACGACATCCGCAAGGAGGTCGAGAAATACACGCCGGAAGAGGTCGAACGCATCACTGGCGTGCCGGGCGCGCAGCTCAAGCACGTCGCCGAAAAATTCGCCAAGGACAGACCCTCCTGCCTCTTCTGGGCAATGGGGCAGACGCAGCACACGGTCGGCACAGCAAACGTCCGTGCAAGCTGCATCTTGTTACTGGCCACAGGTAACGTCGGTGGTCCCGGCATGGGCGCCAACATCTTCCGCGGTCACACCAACGTTCAGGGCGCGACGGATCTCGGCCTCGATATCGTGACGTTGCCGCTCTACTACGGTCTGGCCGAGCCGGCATGGCGGCACTGGAGCCGCGTGTGGGAAGAAGACTTCGAGTGGCTAAAGAGCCGCTTCGACGATCCGAAGCTGATGAACACGCCAGGCATCCCGTCCACGCGCTGGCACGACGCTACTCTGCTTGCCAAGGACCAGGTTGCCCAGACCGACAACATCAAGTGCATGTTCGTGATGGGCCACGGCGGC
>DAISKM010000602.1:1788-2520 GCA_036820945.1 Pseudolabrys sp. | reverse complement strand
ACGGTACTGCGGCTGATCGAGCCGACCGCCGGCACCATCCACCTTTCCGGCAAAGACATCACGACCTTGAACAAATCAGAATTGCGGCCTTATCGCCGGCAAATGCAGATCATTTTCCAAGATCCGTTCTCCTCGCTCGATCCGCGTATGTCGGCCGGCGAAATCGTGGCCGAGCCTTTGCGTGTACATGGCGTGGCCAGCGGCAAGTCGGTGCGGGAGACGGTCGCGAAATTGTTCGAGCGCGTGGGTCTGGGCCGCGCGCAGATGGACAGTTATCCGCATCAGTTCTCCGGCGGCCAACGTCAGCGCATCTGCGTTGCGCGCGCACTCGCGTTGCAGCCGAAGCTGATCGTCGGCGACGAGCCGGTGTCAGCGCTCGACGTATCGATCCAGGCGCAGGTGCTCAACCTGATCATGGATCTGCAGAAGGACCTCGGACTCGCCTATCTGTTCATCTCCCACAATCTTGCGGTGGTTGAGCACATCAGCCATCGCATCGCAGTAATGTATCTCGGCCGTATTGTCGAATACACCGACAAACACACGCTGTTCGCGCGTGCGCTGCATCCGTACACCGAACAGCTGCTACTGGCGGTGCCGGTGCCTGATCCGCGCGTCAAGCGGCCCAAGCGCGTGTTGCAAGGCGACGTGCCGAGCCCAATTAATCCACCGCGCGGGTGCCACTTCCATACTCGTTGTCCCTACGCGGTTGAACGTTGCCGGGTGGAGACA
>DAISKM010000602.1:0-1778 GCA_036820945.1 Pseudolabrys sp. | reverse complement strand
AGGTGAGGCCGGGACAACAGGTCGCATGCCATTTGCGTTAGTAGACCGACCACCTCGCAGTACGGCGCGTCTACGCCCGAAGGTCTTTAATAGCTCGCCGCGATCAGGCCAAGTCCGTCAAGCGCAGGCTGAGTACCCGTAGCCGCTCACGCGCGGAATTGTCGTAGACTTGCGCGTTTGCCGTCGACGGTCTCATCCCGTTGTAGAACTCACCGGTACGGCCATTGAGTGCTTCCGACAGGGCCAGGTTGAGGATCGCTTCTGCTCCTTCTTCGACGGTGCTCATCGGTGTGACCCCGCTCTGCCGAACCATCGTGGTGGCCATATAAGTAGCTGGATGCAAGGAATTCGCCGTAATCGTCGCGGGATCAAGCTCGCGTGCAAGGTCGAACGTGAACATGATCTGCGCGAGCTTGCTTTGGGCATAAGCCCGCCCGCCGGTATAACCGCGTGTGAGCATAACATCGTCAAAATCGATCGCCTGCTGTCCGAGCGAGGAGACGTTCACAATGCGGGCGGGCTTGCTGATCATGATGAGAGGCAGCAACAGCTTTGTGAGCAAAAACCCGGCGAGATAATTGACGGCGAAGCGCAGTTCGTAGCCGTCTTGACTGATTTCTCGCTTTGCGTTGGCGCCCCCCGAGCCGATACCGGCATTGTTGATAAGCATTTCCAGGCGATCGCAGTCCTGGCGGACCGCGTCGGCCAGCCGACGCACCTCGGCGAGCGAGGAAAGATCCGCGGGCAGGAATACTGCTGAGCCGCGGCCACCGTTCCGGATCTGCTCGACGACTTGTTCGCCTCTTTGGATGTTGCGGCCATGAATCAAGATACGAGCGCCCTGATCGGCCAATCGGCGAGCCACCAACAGGCCCACCCCGTCGGTCGAGCCGGTGACCAGTACGGTCTTGCCTTCCAGGTTCATCTCTTGCGGCATGTCGGAACAGAGCAGCCCGTGCGGTGACGGGCTCCACCTACTGCGGCACGGTCATGAGCTCGAGTATGTGGCCGTTCGGGTCCTTGAAATAGACGCCGCGGCCACCATTCCAGTCATTGAGCTTGCCGTCATTGAGGCTCCAGGGGGCGCTGCCGTATGCGAGTCCCACCTGCTTGATGCGCTCGAAGATGGAGTCGAACTCGGCGTCGTTAACGTGGAATGCGTAGTGGTGACTGCCGAACGAAACGTCATCGTCGAACAGGAACGTCAAGCTGTCGTTCACCCGAACCGGCGCGAAATGGCCGCTTTCTGCATCGAACGGCAAGCCGAAGATGTTAGCGAAGAACCGGGCGGCAGCTATTTTGTCACGCGCCGGCACGATGGTGTGGTTCAGGACGATGGTCATGGCAGGCCTCTATCGCGGGCATTACGGCACCCACTCTCACGACCTGTTTCGCACGAAATAGGAGTTTTCGGGGCGGAAACCCATTGACCGTCATTCGGAGACCGGTTCGAGACGACTGGCTGGTAGGCACGCAGTTTGATCCCTCTCAGCTCCACCACCCAGTCTGGCTATCCCGCCCTTTATGGAGACTTGCGACCATGGCCCGCCACTGGCGGGCTTTTTTGCTCTCAGCTTGCGGTCTCTCTGTTCCTGTCGGCGCATTAGGCCGTATTGAGGCGCCGGTCTCCGCGGCAAAAAATCCCGTTCCTGACGCGGCTGTAGCTCGCGTGGTGTTGTTCGCCCCAGGGTGAGAATCAACTTGATGTTAGACCAAGCCGCGTGAACTGCAGCGACCATTCCGCCGGCGCGTCGCGCAAGGCGGCGACGCCGATGCTT
>DAISKM010000601.1:0-2523 GCA_036820945.1 Pseudolabrys sp. | reverse complement strand
CCAACTCCGGGCAGCACAATACGGTCAGCGCGCGCAACCACTTCAGGATCGCCGGTAACTGCGATCGGCTGCTCATGCCCGCTTTCGCGAGCGGCGCGCTCAAAAGCCTTCGCGGCCGAATGCAGATTGCCTGAACCGTAATCTACGATAGCAACGGTCACCGCTGGGCTCCCGGCTCCGGAAACAACCCGATCACATCCGACGGCGAGGGCGGCCCACGCCGCACCGGCGGCGCGTATTTTGGATCGACCGATGCGGCATTCGTCGACGAAATTGCGATGCGCTTTGTCCATTCCGCAAAAAAACGCTGTTCGGCAACTTCGCTGTCCTCGCCGACAACAAAGCCGAGCGTGCGCCAGCCGCGGCGTGTCAGAGTCCAGCGCCAGATAGTGGACGCCTCAAAACCCATGAATAGAGCGATCAGAAATACTGCAAGAAATTGCGCACTACCTGGCGCCCGCAACAGCGCGAGGCCGATACCGATCAGACCTAAGCCCAAGACAAAGATCACAAATGCGAGCCACAGGCGGTGCAGAAGCAGCCACAACGGCGCGAGAAGGAAAGCCCAGAAGTAAAAACCATCGCGCACGAACACGAAGCGCTCGGGGGCGCTCGTTGTCTCGCCTTCTCGCGAAAGCGGCGCATGAACGGTGTAGGTGGGCATTGTCTGGTCCTATAGTCCAAATCCGTGCATTCCGAAAACGGATCCGGGTAAGCCGGTTATAGAATCAGCCGCCGAGCGAACCTTTTGTAGAAGGTATTTCGTCCTTCGCGCGCGGATCGATGGCGACAGCTGCTCGCAGAGCGCGGGCCAGCCCTTTAAAGCATGACTCCGCGATGTGATGATCGTTGGTGCCGTACAAGGTTTCGGCATGCAGCGTGATGCCAGCATTCATAGCGAACGCCTGGAACCATTCCTGGACCAATTCTGTGTCGAATTCGCCAATCTTATCGCGCACGAATTCGGCCTTGAATACAAGAAATGGGCGGCCGGATATATCAATGGCGACGCGCGTCAGCGCCTCATCCATGGGCACATGCACATCGGCATAGCGCGTGATGCCTTTCATATCGCCGAGAGCTTGTTTCACCGCCTGACCGAGCGCAATGCCCACGTCTTCCGTCGTGTGATGGTGATCGATGTGCAGATCACCCTTGGCCTTCACCGTAATATCGATACGCGAATGACGCGCCAGCAGCTCAAGCATGTGGTCGAGGAAACCGATCCCGGTCGAGACTGACGCGCGACCTGCGCCGTCGAGGTCGAGTTTCACCTCGACTTCGGTTTCCTTGGTCTTGCGCTTTATTGAACCACTGCGCATTGCCCGAATGTCCTTGTTGGCGCGCCTTTTATCAGGGCTCTGTCGGATTCGCCACATCCGTCGCGCGTGGTTTGCAAACGCGCCGCAGCATGCCTAGATGGAGCAGATCGCGGGGCTTTAACCATATGTCATCGAAAGAGCTTCCCTCCTGGCACGGCACGACCATTCTCACCGTCCGCAAGGGCGGCAGCGTGGTGATCGGCGGCGACGGCCAGGTTTCGATCGGCCAAACTATTGTCAAATCCAATGCCAAAAAAGTGCGCCGCCTTGGCAAAGGCGAGGTTATCGGCGGGTTTGCTGGCGCAACTGCCGACGCTTTCACGCTGTTCGAGCGCCTGGAGGCGAAACTTGAGCAATACCCCGGGCAGCTGACGCGCGCCGCGGTCGAGCTCGCGAAGGATTGGCGCACAGATCGATACCTGCGTCGTCTCGAAGCAATGATGATCGTCGCCGATGCGAACGTTTCCCTGGTGCTCACCGGGACCGGCGATGTGCTTGAGCCTGAAAACGGTATCATGGGCATTGGTTCCGGCGGCAATTACGCGCTCGCCTCAGCGCGGGCGCTGCTTGATGGCCCGCTCGATGCCGAGGCAATTGTCCGGAAATCACTTGATATCGCTGCCGAGATCTGCGTGTTCACCAACCGCAACGTCACGATTGAGACGTTGAAAAGCACCTGACCAAATAGCCCCGCATGTATGAGTTTCGTCCGATGACGTCCGCAGATCTGCCGCTCGTTCGCGGTTGGCTCGGCGAACCGCACGTTGTTCTGTGGTGGGGAAATCCGGAACAGCAATTTGAGCTCGTCCGCGACGACCTCGATCACCCGGCTATGGATCAGTTCATCGCCTCGCACGGCAACCGACCGTTCGCCTATTTGCAATGCTACGATCTTGCGCGTTGGGAAAATGGCCAAATAGACCCGCAACCGGCGGGTACGCGTGGCATTGATCAATTTATCGGCGAAGCTGACATGCTGGATTGCGGACATGGTTCAGCTTTTATTCGGGCGTTCACCGATCGCTTGTTGACGGGAGGGGCGCCGCGCGTGGTGACCGATCCCGATCCCGCCAATGCGCGCGCGGTCCGAGCATACGAAAAGGCCGGGTTTCGAAAAAGCCGGCTCGTCGACACGCCGGATGGTCGCGCTCTCTTGATGGTGCGAAACGTATGACCGACTTCTCTCCCCGCGAGATCGTTT
>DAISKM010000600.1:0-2530 GCA_036820945.1 Pseudolabrys sp. | reverse complement strand
CTTTTATTTTGGCGGAGGGCTGCAACGCCAACATTTGGAGCGGGGTGATAGGAAAACCCTCAACTTCATACTGTGGGGCCTGTTGGGCAGTAGCCGCGCTCGTTCCATTCAGAATGACAACGGCTGCAGTCAAGGCCGCAGTCGCAATCAAAATTTGCTTTTTCACGGATCGCTCCCGGGTTTGGTTTTCGGACAAGGATTTTGGTGATTTTCGCCAGTGCGACTTTTGCTCTGTTATCGTTCAAAGCCCGCAACAGGGCTCACGGCGCGATTAAGCTGACTAACAGGGCCGCACCGAGGGTCGCAGCAAAGATCGAAATGGTGATTTTCTGCATTGGGAGACTTCTTCTAGCGAGTACCCCATCAGTGAAGCGCTGCGGTCGATGTATAGTCCCGCCCTTGGGACTACAGACCGTGGACTGGAGGTCAGCCATGCGTTAGGTGAGGGTTGAAGACAGCCTCCACGGATCATCTCATTCCTACAATGTTGGATTTGCCTTTCTCGACAACATTGACGACCAGCAACTTGAGTGGTTCGTCCCCGACACTCGCGGTCGTCTGCCACTGGCCAACGGATTCCAAAACAAAGCCGCCGGTTTTCAGCTCACGATCGGTCCCAGTTAACAGAAACCACCCGCTCTAGGATGCTCCGCAGGTCCAGGGCATCTCGCGCGCCAAACGTCATTTCAAATTTCCTTTGCGCTTCCCGCCATTTCGCCGCCGCAGCTTTCAGCCGCGCCTCGCCGCTGGCTGTGAGTCGGAGGCTGCGTGTACGGCCGTCCTCGCCCGCTCGCATCGTAAGCAACTTATCGCGCTCCAATGGGCGAATGGCGCGGCCAAGGGTGGTTCGATCCATGACCATCGATTTCGCGAGTTCATTGATCGAGAGCGGTCCGAGCCGGTTTAGCTTTCCCAGTATCGAATACTGCGTGGTCCGCAGGCCCTCCGACGCGAGATAGCTGTCGTACATCTGGCTGATATGGCGTGCGGCCTGGCGAAGCGCCGTGCGATCGAGGGTCGGCGTTGGTTCTTTCTGCATAGCTCGCATTCCTCAAATAGGAAGCCGATCGTTGCGACTCCCCTTGCCAATAGGTGCATATACGCTTATGTAAACCAGTGAAAGGTGCATATGCGCCTATTTACGATCTGAGCGTCAGAGCCCCAAATTCGCGCTCGAAAACAGGAGAACTATCATGAATCGCATTTCCACTATTTTGGCGATCGCTGCCGTCGCGGCTGTAGGCATCGTATCTTCGGCATCCGCGCAATCATTCTCTTCAAGCTGGGGCACCGGCAACGTACTCCCGTCCTACTATGATTCGCGTGGTCGCCTAGTCGCGGGATCCCCTTCCGAGAACAAGGCGGTTGCTGCTGATCAGCGGGGGCTGTCGGCCTTCGCAGCGGCACCTGGCAGATCCAGCCACAATCGCCGTCCCCGGCGGTAGCATTGGAAGGGCATTCGAATAGGAGGCCCACATGCGAAGGACCCTAAGTGTTGCGTTGGTCCTAGCGGGCGTCTTCCTTCTTAGCGTGATGATCTCACCGAGCAAGACGGTCCATGAGACCAACGCGACGAACAGACAGGTGATTCATGGCCTTGATGTCGCGCTACCACACCACATGAAGAAGTTCCCGGCAGAGCTAGTGCCGCTGCCTTGATTGCGCAGCGTTTGGCCGCCGAGGTCGCATCCAGACTCAGTAGCCCACAGGGCACACTTTTTGGCCTGCCGCACGCGTTCGATTTCACGGATTACCGGCTCACCGTCGAAATATTTCAACTCTATCTCGAGCTCGGACCGGCCACTCGCGTGAGCGACGGGACGATCCGAATCGGGTGGTGTCGTTTTCAGGCATGCGCAACGGCCTTGGCGCGCTGCGCTTCGCCTTGGCCGAAAGAGATGTTCTCGCCGGGAACTTCGTAGAGCGTGATGAGCACGTCGTCAGGTAACACGTCAGCGGCCGCTGCGATGCGCGTGTTGATGTCTTTCAAAAGTGCAAGCCGTGTTTCCTTTGGCCGCCCTTGGATGAAAGTGACATCGATAATAATCAGATCATCGGTGTAATGCATTCCGACGAACGACGGCGTATGGAGAAAACGGTTCTTCGGCAACTCGAAGATCAGTTGGTAGAAGTCTTCGGACGGCACGCGAAGCGTATTCATCAGGGCGGCTTGTACGGCCCCGGATACCTTGGCGATCCGGGCCTCGTCGTAACGGCCCTCGACAAAGTGAATTTTGGCAAGTGGCATGGCATGACTCCTCGTTCTCTTGCGTGTTTCAGTGCAGGATCTCGATCGCCAGCGCTATGCCCTGACCACCGCCGATGCAAAGCGTGACAAGGCCGCGCGTCAGACAGTCTCGACGCATCGAGTGGATCAGTTTGGTCGTCAGCACGGCACCGGTTGCGCCGATGGGATGGCCATGGGCCACCGCGCCGCCTTCGACGTTGACGACCTCTTCAGGAAGCCCGAGCTCGCGAGCAACAACGATGGCGACGGCTGCGAAGGCTTCATTGATCTCGGCGCGCTCAA
>DAISKM010000599.1:0-2544 GCA_036820945.1 Pseudolabrys sp. | reverse complement strand
CCAGACGACAAAGCTCGGCCGCATCCTCCGCGCCGACGATGCCGATTTGTTCAGAAGGGCAGGGCTCGGCGACAATGACCGACAGCCGTGCCATGTCAAAGCCGAAGCCGGGATCGAGTGCATCGCCGAGCGCGGCGAGCCGCTCCACGAACAGCGCGCCGATGTCATCCGGATTGCGCAACGGCCGTGACGTCCCGGCGGCGATGCGTCGGACCGCGCCATCGGTGCGGAACAATGTCAACTCGATGCGGCGGGCGCCATCACCGCGCCGTTCCAATGCAAATTGCAGTCGCTGTGCCAGCCGTGCGGTGATCGCGAGGACATCTTCCTCGCGCGCAATCGGTTCGGGAAATCGCTGCTCGGCGACATAAGGCGCAACCGGCAACCGCGGCGTCAACGGTTCCTGTTCGTGGCCGAGTGCGCGATCAAGCTGGCGCAGCACCTCGGATCCGAAACGCGCGGTGAGCGGCGCCCGCGGAAGACCGGCGATATCGCTGATGCGCTTTAAACCGACGCGGGCGAGACCTGAGACCGTCGCCGGTGGAAGCCGAAGCGCGGACAATGGCAATGGCGCAAGCAGCGCAAGTTCCTCTCCGCCAGCGTAGCTTGCCGGTTCGCCATAATGCGCGACAGCCCAGGCGGCACCGATCGTGCCGGCAATGGCGAGCGAATAAGCGAAGCCGGCGTCTTCCAACCGGCCGCTGAGATCGGCAACCAGTTCGCGTTCGCCGCCGTAAAGATGCGCGCACCCGCTGATATCGAGCAGCAGGCCGTCGGGCAGATCGCAAGTGACCAGCGGCGTATAACGCAGACACCAGTCGGCAATGGACTCGAGCAGGGCAGCATCGGCCTCGGCATCTTCGGGGACTGCATCAATCCCGGGATGCATGGCGCGCGCCTGAGCCAATGCGAGACCTGGCGCAAGGCCCAGCCGCTCGGCCGCATCATCGATTGCGATGAGAACCTCGGCATTGCCGCGCTTGCCGGCGACGACAAGTGCTCTTTCACCTCCCCTTGCATTGCGCAAAGGCGGAGAATTTTTACGCAACCTGGCGATGCGATCGGTTGAGAGCCGGCGCAGCCACAGGCTGAGCATGCGTTGGGAGGATGAATCGCTCATCGCTGTCACTCCATTCAAGAATCCATGAGCCGAGAGGGCCGTAGCGATTGCGGGCAAGGTGCGCGACAAAGCGCGGTGCGCCGGGACATTGCGAAGTCACCGAAGGTGCAGCTCCGACAATCCAGCGGGTGGCGGCGGTGGAAGCATCGTTAGGTGGAGTTGCGCGCAGCAGCAGTCCCAGCGCGCCGCTATCCGCTGCCGCAAGTGAAAGCCGGCGCACTGCCACTTCATCGATCCGGCCACCTCGCATCTCGCCGATCACCGCGCCAACTGCGCGGGATCGCAGAGCCTCTTCCATCGCCCACAGCAGATCGCGGCGATGCGCGCCGCTCACCATCACCAACCGCTCGGGTGCGAGGCCGATGGCCTCAAGGCCGGCACCATGCGGCGCGCCGCTTTCGGCGAGCGCCATCTCTTCGGCGATCCAGAAGACGGTGCGTCTTTTCTCCTCATGCCCGGCCAAGCCCAAAGCAAAGCCAGCTGCTGCCGCAATATGGGGCTCTCCTGGCGCCGCGATCTCATGCAGGGCGCCACGCAGGAGCCCGCCGCCAAGAACTTCATCAATGGCTGGAATGCCCAACGGCAGGGGGCCGGAGTTGTTTTCAAGTCCGGGGCGTTGTTGCAAAGCTAACAGGCGGCGCAGCTCTGTAATCATAAGCCTTTGGAGACACAGAGTTATTCGATTCGGTTTCGAATGTGTTCATGTTTTGTTCTAATCTATAGACTGAACGAAGGACGTCAAGCCGCAAGGGAATGGGTTGCCCCGGCGTGCAACCCCAACGCCTAGATATGCGTGACGTACAGGATGAAAACGGCCGCGGCCAAAACGGTAGCGACCCAAACAAGCCGAGGATCTGCGGGGTTACTCATGACGGTTCTTGCACAAACAAACTATGTGCCAAAACCCCGTACTGCGGCCTTCATTTCCCGTGCGGTGGTCCGAAAATGATCAATTCATTTTGAGGAAAGAGCGCCCACGCCTCGTCAGCAGAATCCGCGATTCTTTCATGCTGCTGCCGTTTTCGAAACGGATCAGCCCATCGGCGATGGCGTCTTCCCAGATCGAGAGATGGGGGCAACTCCGCCGCCAGGCTTCAGCGTCCGAATAGCTTCGCGGCGCCTCCGCGACCCAGGCAAGAAATTGCTGCGTCAGTGCGCGCGCCGCGTCCCGCATGGAAACTAAATATACCCGCTGCAAACAAATTCAATCGGTCGGAATCGACTTAAGCAGGTGCCGATTACACTGTCATCTCAAGAGTTCGAATTTCAATTTCCGATTCCAGTGTCCGATGTACTGGACACTTGTCGGCGATTTCCAGGAGTCGCTTTCGCTGCTCGGCGCTGAGTGCGCCTTCCAAACTTATATTGCGATCGATGCGATCGATCATGCCTTCCTTGATTTCACAATTGAGGCAATCTTCGGC
>DAISKM010000598.1:0-2551 GCA_036820945.1 Pseudolabrys sp. | reverse complement strand
GGCATCGCCGTCCTATCTTAAGGGACGAACGCCGCCCGCCGATCCGTCAGGCCTCGCCTCGTTCGATGGCATTGTCATGCGCTCTTCAAAAACCCGGCGGGTCCGTGAGCGCCCAATGCGCAACGCAGTGGGCGATGAGATGATAGTCCCGCTAAAGCCCACCATCGCGTTCGACGACCCCGAGGCAATGTGCCAGGCGGCGGTGCTCGGCATGGGCGTCACGCAGATCGTAATGGCACACGCGTTGCGGCACCTCGAGAGCGGAGCGCTCGTGCGGTTGGTGCCGCAATGGTACGCCGACGCGGGAGCGATCTCGATCTACTATGCCAGCCGGCGGCAGGTGCCGGCCAAGACGCGCGTTTTTGTTGATTTCGTCGCGGAAGCATTTCGACGTCAGCGGCTTGCGGAGCGGTTTGCGGGCAGCATTGGTTAAGTTAGGTGTCCGCTTTGGGTCATTAGCGGACATATGCAGCGCAACAAGTGACGTCCGCTTTAGCCCCAATAGCGACCGCGAAAGCGGACTCGCGCTAACCGTCATGTCCGCTTTCCCCCTCAAAGCGGACAAGTGCAGTGCAAAGTGAGATGTCAGCTATGGGCCAATAGCGGACATTTCTGATGCTGAGATCACTTCACTTCCGAGATGTCGCCGAGCTCCCACGTCTTATCGAACAGCGGCTTTTCGGGGCCGTAGAACCGGAACAGCACCTCGAATTCGCCACCACTCTTGGTGGGTACCCAGTTCGATTCCTTCCCCGCCGGCGCCTTGGGGCCGAAGTAGAGGTCCGTCGACCCGTCGGCGTTCTTCGTCAGCCCCGGCGTGTTCGAGCCGCGGCTCGACCAAGGCATCTCGCGGATCAGCGCGTGGGTTGCGCGGTCGTACACGGTCGCCGACCAGTACAACTTGACCGGAACATTCGCCGGCACGTTCAGGCGATAGGTGCGGCCGCCGTCGAACGATTTGCTGTCCTTGTTCGCGATCTCCATCAGGTAAAACTGCCCCTCGCCCAAGTGCTTGGGGCTGAAGAACGCGTAGTAATAGGTGACGCCGCGGCCGTCGACGGGATAGGCGTTGGGATTGGCGAAGTCTGTGCTCAACCCTTCGATCACCTCCTTCAACGCCGGCAGCCCCCAGTGCGCGCCCTTGTAGTACGGCGGCGTGAACATGTTTTCGTACTTGCGATTCAGCCAGGCGTGCGCCTCGCGCACGGCACCGTTGAGGACCTGCTTGGTCTTCTCGTCCGGGTTAAACTGTTTGCCCTTTTCGATGCCGATCGTCTTGAGAAAATCGATCATGACTCGGTCGCGATCAAGCCAGGGCTCGCGCTGCATGAAGCGATCAAGCGTCTCGAGGAAGCGCAGGTCGTAGGGGATCGTGCTGTCGAACACCACGTCGATCGCGTCAACGAACTTCGTCTCCGGGGGATTGCTCGCCTGTGACAACGGATAGAACTTGACGCGCTTACCGTACGCGACGGCCTGGGCGATGTCTGCGTCGCTGCCGCTCTTGAGGTTGGAGCGCAGGAGGGCGAAGCCGCTGAAGGTGTTCGACGGCAGCGGGATGTAGCCTTCCGGCACCTTCTCTTTGTAGCCCGGCGGCAGGATGAGGTATTTGCCGCCTTTGCCCTTGTCCACGCCTGCCGGCCCGACGTCTTCGATCGCCGTCTGCCAGCCGTCGTCGACGCTTCCCGTGATCGAGTTTTCTTTATCCGCTGGCGGGATCTCCAGCACCATCGGTCCAGCGTCCTTTGTGTTGTAGATGGGGAAGACGTAGATCGTGCTGGGGTTGGGCGTGAGCGTCTGGTTCTTCCACGTCACCGGCCGCGACCAGAACACCACCTGGTTGTAACTGGCACCGCAGTTCTTCGCCGCATCGAACATGAGCTGCGCGTTAACCGCCGGCATGCCCCAGACGACGGCCTCAATGGCGCGGCGGTGCACGGTGCTTTGATCGAGTTGATCGCCGCGGATCTCCTGAGCGAGAACGTGCGTTGCAATGCCGCTCATCGTCAAAACGCCAGCCAGCGCAGCGGCGAGGTGGGTGATACGATGGCTCGTCATCGTCATGTCTCCTCTGCACTTGACCAGTTTATTCAGATCATCTTGATGGTCGGCGGCTGCCATGTGGCGTCGATGACGGCCTTGTCGGGCCAATAGGCGCGGATGTAGAGCGAGAACTTTCCTTCAGGCGCCGGCAGCCAGTTGCTTTCCTTGTCCTTGCCCGGCGATTTGGCGCCGGCATAGAGTGTGAGCGATCCGTCCGCATTGTATTTGAGGGTCTTGTTCTTCGTACCCAGCGAATATCGCTTCAGCGGGTTCGGATTGAAGAAATGGACATCGTTGTACAACGTGAGCGACCAGAACCCCTTAACCGGCGGGACCTTGGCAAAGGTGACCGCATAGGTGTTCTGGCCGTTGAGTTGTTTTCCCGAACTGTCATCGTCTGTGTAGATGTACTTGGTTTCCGTCGGCAGGTTGTCGAACATGTTCGACTTCGCTGTGGCGGTGCGATTGAGATAGTCCGTTCCCCACTCCGCATTATTGACCGGCGAAT
>DAISKM010000597.1:0-2556 GCA_036820945.1 Pseudolabrys sp. | reverse complement strand
CTGCTATTCTTGCAGGCGCAAAAGGCGCAACGGAAATCGGCGATCGTGCCGAGGCGATTCGGACCGCCGTCGCGGGGCTCACCACTGGTGACGTCCTGCTGATCGCGGGAAAAGGTCACGAGCCGGGACAGATCATCGGCGATCGCATTTTGCCTTTTTCGGATCATGAGGCGGTAGCAGTGGCTTTGCAGGGCAAAGTGGCATGAGCGCGCTGTGGACTCTTGATGACATAAGCACCGCGATGCGTGCCGAACGTGTCGGTGCTTTGCCGGCCGAGTTGTCAGGCATTTCCATCGACAGCCGTACGCTGGCCAAGGGCGATGCCTTCTTCGCCGTTCAGGGAGAAAATCGCGACGGCCACGATTTCGTCGAGAATGCGCTGAAGGCGGGGGCCGGTCTCGCGGTGGTTGCGCGTGGCCAGCAGGCGCCTTTCGGCAACGCACCATTGTTGGTGGTCCCGGATGTGCTCGAAGGGTTGCGCGATCTTGCGCGTGCCGCGCGTGCACGAATGAATGCGAAAGTCATCGCCGTGACCGGCTCGGTCGGGAAGACGGGAACCAAGGACGCCTTGCGGTTGGCGCTATCGGCCGACGGCGAGACTCATTCCTCCATCGCGTCTTACAACAACCACTGGGGCGTGCCGCTATCGCTTGTGCGCTGTCCGGCCGGCGCGAAATACGCCGTGTTCGAGATCGGCATGAACCACGCGGGCGAGATCACGCCGCTGACCACCCTCGTCCGTCCCTACGTGGCAATTATTACCAGCATTGAACCGGTGCACCTCGAATATTTCGGCTCGCTGGAAAAGATCGCGGATGCAAAGGCTGAAATCTTCGCGGGCGTCGAGCCCGGCGGGGCCGTCATACTCAATCGGGACAACTCCCAGTTTGACCGGCTCGCAGCCTCTGCCAGAGCGACGCATATCGAGCGCATCGTATCTTTCGGTGCGCACGAGCAAGCAGACGCCCGGTTGCTACGCGTTTCGCCGCAAGCCGATTCCTCGACCGTCGAAGCGCGCATATTGGGACAGGTCGTTACCTACAAGCTGGGCGCGCCGGGGCGGCATCTGGCGCTCAACTCGCTCGCTGTCCTTGCCGCCGTCCATCTTGTCGGAGCCGACCTCGCACTGGCTGCGCTTGCCCTCAAGAACCTCAAGCCTGCCAGTGGGCGGGGCGCGCGCATTATCCTTACGGTTCCGGGCGGCAACGCGCTGTTGATCGATGAAAGCTACAATGCCAATCCTGCATCGATGCGGGCGGCCATCGTTCTGCTTGGTCAGGCGACGATCGGCGCGCGGGGCCGCCGCATTGCCGTGCTTGGCGACATGCTCGAGCTGGGTTCTGCGGGTGCCGGATTGCACCGTGCGCTCGTTGAGGCAATCGAGGAGGCGGGGATAGACCTCGTCTTTTGTTCCGGACCCTTGATGCACGCGTTGTGGGAGGCTCTTCCCTCGCGCGTCCGAGGCGGCTATGCCGGGACGGCGGCGGAGCTGGAAGCCGAAGTGCTGGAAGCAATCCGGGCCGGCGACGCAATCATGGTGAAAGGCTCGCTTGGCTCGAAAATGGGCCCGATCGTCAAGGCGTTGGAACGGCAATTTCCGCGGCGGGCTGCACTCGATCAGGCCCCTGCGCAGGGGTGATATTCAGGGTTTGACCCAATGTTCTACTGGCTGACCGAGCTCTCCGACAAAATCTCGTTCTTTAACGTCTTTCGATACATCACGTTTCGCACCGGCGGCGCGATCGTGACTGCGCTGGTATTCGTATTTTTGTTCGGGGGGCCGATCATTGATTTGCTGCGGATCAAGCAAGGCAAAGGGCAACCCATTCGCCGCGACGGCCCACAATCGCATCTGGTGACCAAGATCGGGACGCCGACCATGGGCGGTCTGATGATCTTGTCGGGCTTGCTGGTTTCAACCTTGTTGTGGGCGAATCCCAAGAGTCCTTACGTCTGGGTCGTCCTCGGGGTGACGCTCTCGTTCGGAATGATCGGGATGTATGACGACTATCTGAAAATCACCAAGCAAAGCCACGCAGGTTTAACCGGGCACACGCGACTGATCATCGAGACGGTGATCGCGGTGGCGGCCTGTACGGTGCTGGCGCAGCTGGGCCGCGGTCAGATCGCAACATCGCTCGTCTTCCCTTTCTTCAAGGAGCTCGTTTTCAATCTTGGATGGGCTTTCGTGTTGCTGGGCGCTTTCGTGATCGTCGCCGCAGGCAACGCCGTCAACCTCACCGACGGTCTCGATGGCCTTGCCATCGTTCCGGTGATGATCGCGGCGGCCACGTTCGGCCTGATATCTTACCTGGCAGGCAATGCCGTGTTCGCCGAATATCTTCAGATACATTACGTGGCCGGCACCGGCGAGCTGGCCGTGTTGTGCGGGGCGGTGATTGGCGCAAGCCTTGGCTTTCTCTGGTTCAATGCGCCGCCGGCTTCGATCTTCATGGGCGACACCGGCTCGCTCGCGCTGGGTGGGCTGTTGGGTGCAGTCGCTGTCGCGATCAAACACGAAATCGTGCTTGCGATTGTCGGTGGCCTGTTCGTGCT
>DAISKM010000596.1:0-2556 GCA_036820945.1 Pseudolabrys sp. | reverse complement strand
ATGCAGTGCAAAAGGGCACGTCCGCTTTGCCCCCAATAGCGACCGCGAAAGCGGACACCCGCAAACGGTGATGTCTGCTTCACCCCGAAAGCGGACAGGTGCAGTGCAACTACAGATGTCCGCTTTGGGCCAGAAGCAGACGTCCGCGATTTCATGCGGTAGGGATAGTCCCGCCGTCGATTACATATTCTGTGCCTGTGATGGAACTGGCACGCGGCGAGACAAGGAAAACGACAAGGTCTGCGACTTCCGTAGGTTTCGAAGGGCGTCCGATCGGTATGCCGCCGAGCGACGTCATCAGCGCCTTTTGCGCTGTCTGGTAGTCGGTACCGTCGGCTTTCGCCAACCGGTCAACCAGCCTGACGGCGGCTTCGGTTTCAACCCAGCCGGGCGCAATCCTGACCACGCGAATTCCCCTCGGCCCGACCTCCTTAGACAGACCCTTGCTGTAGTTCGAGAGCGCCGCCTTTGCCGCCGCGTAGGCGATCGTCGACTCGGGCAGCGGCAACTGTCTTTGGATCGACGTAACGTGCACAATAACGCCGCTGCCCTGCTCAAGCATCTTCGGCAGAAGCACCCGGTCGAGGCGAACGGCAGGCAAGAGATTTTGATCCAGCGCGCGATGCCACTCACCTTCATCGAGCACTGCGAAGCCTCCGGCTGGAGCCGATGAACCACCGACGACATGAACAATAATATCGACGCCGCCGAGCCGCTGCAGCACGGCGCTCGCAACGGCCGTGCAACCTTCAACAGTGGCGACATCCGCGGCCACAAAGAGATCATCGGAGGCGAGAGCGGACGGAGGCTTCCGTGCTGCGACAAGTACTGTGGCGCCTGCTTCGCGCAGTCGCGCCGTCACGGCCGCCCCGATTCCCTGTGTGCCGCCGGTTACGAGCGCCCGGTAGCCTAAAAGTTCACGAATATCACTTGCGGTCGCCATGAGGGCCTCCGTCTGATCGCGGTGACCCTCATTTGCTGCTATGCTGCAGAAATGGCAAGAACATACAAAAAAGTTGGGTACTCACCTACAGGTAGGCTTGAAGATGTCACGCCTGATTTGGCGGCGCGCGGGGTCGAGAGCGCATTCCGCATGTTGGAGGGACGCTGGAAGATGGTGATCATCTTCCACCTCTTTGACCGCGGCACACTGCGTTTCTCCGAATTGGAGAAAGCCATTCCGGGCGTGTCGCAAAAGATGCTGATTCAGCAGCTTCGCGAACTCGAGCGCGACGGCATCGTTAGCCGCACTATCTACCCGCAGGTACCGCCGAAGGTTGAATACAATCTGACCAAGTGGGGGCAGGCGATGTGCCCCGCACTTGACTCTCTGCTTGAGTGGGCGGCACAGCGGCCGAAGTACTCGCCGCGCAGGTGATCAAACCGTTGACCATGTCCGCTTTGGGTCAAAAGCCGACATGTGCGCCGCAAAAGGGCACGTCCGCTTTGCCCCCAATAGCGACCGCAAAAAGCGGATTTCCGCACAAGGTCATGTCTGCTTTACCCCCGAAAGCGGACATGTGCAGTGCAACTACAGATGTTCGCTATGGGCCAATAGCGGACATCATTAACTGAGACGCTTCAATTCTCGGCAATCCGGTACCCGATGCCGGGCTCGGTCAAAATAATCCGCGGATCGTCCGGATGCTCTTCGACTTTCTGTCGAAGTTGGCCGATATAAACACGCAGATACTGCGTATCTTCAGTGTGCGCCGGGCCCCACACCGCGGTGAGAATCTGCTTGTGAGTCACCACACGTCCGGGGTGTTTCGCCAGGAACGACAGCAGCTCAAATTCTTTTGGCGTGAGCTTGAGTTCTGCGCCGCCCTTGATCGCACGGTGGCGCAGGGCGTTCACTTCGAGGTTGCCGACTCGCAGAACGGGTACTTCCGCCTTGCGCTGCATGCGGTGCCGCAACGCTGTCCGCATGCGCGCCAGCAGTTCACCGACATTGAACGGTTTGTTGACGTAATCGTCAGCACCGAGGTCAAGGGCTTCGATCTTTTCGGTCTCGCGCTCACGCGCAGACAGCACAACAATGGGAAGGTCGGACCATTCTCGCGCTCGCCGTATCACGTCTTTTCCATCGCCATCGGGTAGGCCAAGATCGAGCAGAACGATATCCGGCGCCTCGCCAGCGATGCGCTTGAGACCTTCCGCGACCGTTCCGGCACTCGTCATCTCGTAATTATTTGCTTCGAGCGCCGGCTTGAGAAAGCGCAGGATAGCAGCTTCGTCGTCGATCACGAGGGCACGAATCCTGGCACTCATGCGTGCGTTGCCTCGCGTGGAAAGCTCATAACGAACCGGGCGCCACGCCCATCCTTGACGGGGCTTTCGACTTTAATCTGTCCGCCGTGTCATGAGCTCTTGCACAACTTCGTTCCTTTGATTGAGTGTACGGCTACGCACGGTTGCGGTGCCGCGATGAGGCCGCGACCGGGAAGGCGTGATGGCCACAACTTCGCTTTCGACCTGCAGCGTGTCACCGGGCCGCGTCGGTTTGGGCCAAGCGATGTCGCCGCCGGCACCAACGATTCCGCCAACAAGCGGCAA
>DAISKM010000595.1:347-2563 GCA_036820945.1 Pseudolabrys sp. | reverse complement strand
TGATGATCCGGCACACTGCCTGATGTTGTTCAAATCCAATCGCGATGTGGGGCTTATCTTGTTCGCTGCGATGCTGATCGATGCAACAATTTAGCGGGGTACCAGCGAGCTCGTAATGTCATTGCGGCGCAAATCGCGCGCCGGAGCCCGCCGAGTCTGCAAGTTGATCAGGACGTCGTCGAGATACCCATCTTCGCCCGGCATTGCGGCGGGCGCGCGGTTTGTCTTTGTGTTCGAGCGCGCCAAGCCGCTGTATGCAGGACCACGCTGACGGCTCGCATACATCGCGCGCGCTTTTGCCGCCGCCACTTCGCCGGATATGGCTTCTGGCCGGCAGGGGCGATCCCCGTTAGGACGGCGCATCAAGTCGACGTGAAAATGATTGTAATGCGCGGCGTTATAACCGGGCGCCAGGACTGTATTGAAATAATCGCACGCGGCGAGATGCACGTCGCGCAGGAATCCCTGCTCTTCCGGCGCACCGTGCCAGCCTTCCTGCACGGTGACCCGGCGGCCGTCGGCAAATGTGAACGCCGCAATGTCCAGTGCATTACCGAAGGCATGTTCGGAAATTCCGTGTCCTCCGGAACCGACCATGCCGCGGCACGAGTAGGCCGATATTTGCTTGATCTCAGTCACCGGCGTGCCGAACCAGCGCATCGCGGCCGGCTGCACGCTATCATTCACCCAACGATCAAGGGCGGAGACGATTGGACAGGCAAGAGTCGCCGGCGGCGTCAGGGTCGCGGGAGTGATTGGACCGACGATCTGACGCCGGACAGGTCCGAGCGCCGGCAACGCACGCGGCGGCGTTTGATAGACCGGAGCTTCATAAGGGCGTTGCGTTGTCGGCGGCTCGTAAACACGCTGCGGGGCCTGATAGCGCGGCGGCTCGTAAGCACGCTGCGGCGCCTGATAGCGTGGCGCCTCGTAAGCGCGCTGTGGCGCCTGATAAACCGGAGCGCCGCGGGAACGTTGAGGCAGGACGGCGTCATCTGGAATGTCATCAGGCACCGGCGCTGCGTTGACACCAGACCCGACGCCGGGCGCTGTGAGCGATATCGGTGTTTCGTTTGGTGCGACGGAGGTTGACCGTACGGCCGGCGGAGGACCAGGCACCCATCGCATTCGCGGCGTCGACGCACCCGGCATCGGCGCGGCTTGCACGGAAGGCACCGGCGCCGGCGGCACATATTGAGGTTCATTGATCGGCCAACGCGGCATCTGCGCGGAGCCGTTCGGAATTGCTGCGGGGGGACGCAAATCATCGGCATAACCGATGGCAGAGTTGCTGTCACCCAAGGCCGTGACCTTGAGGGGAAACTCGGCGCCGCACATGCCGGGGCCTTCGATCGGGTCGATGCGCACAACATCGGCGCCAATTTTGACGGTACCCGATTTCATGCAGGCTACTTCGGCATCGTGGCGCCATGGCGCGCGCTCGCCGGACATAAAGCCGCGCGCGCAGCCGGCAAGCGCCAGCAGCACGCCTGCGCCCGCGAGACAGAAGGCCACGCCGCTTTTCATGCTCGCAAAAATGCGAGCAGTTCCTTTAACGAGGCTTCAACGCTCCACGCTGGCGATTTCGTTAAGGATAAGAAATCGTTGCCAATCGAACCGACACCTTTGTAGCGGCGACCGTTTGGGTTCAGGCCCATATATCCGCCGCGCCATCGAAGCAATTGTCCACCGGATTGATCGAGCAGCGTAGTCTTTATTGCGCAGGCTTGATGCCCAGCGTTTCACCGATCCGTCTGACCGTCTGCAGCTGATCCTCCAGTGCCGCCGCAAACTCGGCAGACGTTCCCGGATTGACAACCTGGCCGGTGGCGCTGAGTTTCGATTCAACCTCCGGGTCGCTGACGAGTTCGCGCACATCGGCTGCGATGCGTTCGCGAACCGGCTGGCTGACTTCGCGCGGCCCGAGCAAACCGACCAGCCCGTCGAATTCAAGCGACTTGAAACCCGCCTCCGCCGCGGTGGGGATGTCGTCCAGGGCCTTGGCATGTTGGCGATTGGTCAAGGCGATCACCTTGACCTTACCGGCCTGCACGCGCGGCCGCATGATTGCGTAGGCTCCAACGAAGGCGTGGATACGTCCCTCGGCAAGATCGTTGATGGCTTGAACGGTGTCCTTGTAAGGCACCTTGGCCATGTCGAGTTTCTCGGTCTTCAGAAAGGCGGCGAACAGCAAATCGTTCGCCCCGGTAACCGAG
>DAISKM010000595.1:0-337 GCA_036820945.1 Pseudolabrys sp. | reverse complement strand
TCCTTCACGCTGCCGACCTTGAGATCGGTCGGAACGCCAAGCGCAATCAAAGTATTCGTCACGCGCGCGATCGGCGTAAGTTCTTTCGGATCGTAGGGCAGCTTCTCATGCAGCAGCGTGTGAGCGGTGAACGTCGAGGCCGGCGCAAACAGCAGCATGTGATCGTCATGCGCGCCCAGAACCGCGGTGATGGCGACGAAAGCATCGCCGCCGGGACGAATCTCGACCACGACGGGCTGCCCCCATTTCGCCGCAAGCTTGTCGGCCAGCAGGCGAGCCGTGATGTCGACCCCCGAACCAGGACCCAGCGGAATGATGAATCGCACCGTGCGCTGCG
>DAISKM010000594.1:0-2568 GCA_036820945.1 Pseudolabrys sp. | reverse complement strand
TACCTGGACGCCGTTTTTGGCGACCTGCTGAATGGCGGGCCCGATAATGTCGATCTCCTCGCGCCCGAACATTCCTTCCTCGCCGGCATGCGGGTTGAGGCCGCTGACGAAGATTTTCGGCTGGGCGATTCCAAGCTTTTTCAGTGTGGTATCGGTGACACGGATTACGCGCTCGACGCGCTCGCGCGTTATCAACGCAACCGCTTCTCGCACGCTGACATGCAAGGTGGCGTGGACGATGCGCGACTGGTCGAAGCAGATCATCAAATAGACGTCGTTGACCGGTGTCCCGGTTTCGCGGGCGACAAACGACGGATATCCGTCGAAGGCTATGCCTGCCGCGACAATCGAGCGCTCGGTCTGCGGGGCGGCGACGACGGCTTCTACATCTCCGGCCAAGGCCGCCTTGATTGCGCGACTTGCGCTCTCAAGCGAAGCGCGGCCATAGGCAGCGTCGATGGTACCCAATTTTACAGACGTGTTGCTGCCGTGGCGGACATCGAGCAGATTGACCGTGCCGTCGCTCCAGTCCGCGTCGGCAATCCTGTCGACCACGCGGAGATCGGGCGACAGGTTCGCACAGCGCGCATGCAATTCGACCACGGCCGGATCGCCGACCAGCAATGGCCGGCACAAGCGGCGCACGCCCGGATCGAGCGCGGCCTTGAGTGCGATCTCCGGTCCGATGCCGGCCGGGTCTCCGGTTGCAATGGCGATACGCGGCAGAGGCATGACAGTCGGCTTCCGTCTCAGGCACGGCTGCCTATAATGCCGGCTCGTGCTGTAACAATAATAGCAAGCGAGCAGGGAAACGTCGCCATGATGTCGCGTGAACAAAACGATCAGCTTTGCCGCGTCGGACCCGGATCGTTCATGGGCAAGTTGTTTCGACGCTATTGGGCGCCGTTCCTCCTGACGTTGGAAATCCCCGAGCCCGATTGTCCGCCGGTCCGCGTCAAGCTGATGGGTGAAAGCCTGATCTGCTTCCGCGACAGCAAAGGACGTATCGGCCTGATCGACGAGTTCTGCGCCCACCGCGGCGTTTCGCTGTGGTTTGGCCAGAACGAGGAATGCGGGCTGCGCTGCCCGTACCACGGGTGGAAATATGATGTCACCGGCCAATGTGTCGATCTGCCCTCGGAGCGTGAAGAGAGCGGCTTTCGCAAGAACATCAAACTGAAGTCTTACCCCTGCATCGAGAAGGCCGGGATCATATGGGCGTATCTGGGGCCGCCAACGCTGCAGCCGCCGCCACCGGCGCTGGAGTGGACTGAAGTTGAGCCGCCGCAGCGCTTCGTTTCCAAGCGTCTGCAGGAATGCAACTACCTTCAGGCCATGGAAGGCGGCATTGATTCCAGCCACGTATCGTGGCTGCACGGGAGCGAACTCAACAAGGACCCCTTGTTTAAAGGCTCGAGGGGCAACGTCTACAACGAACAGGACCGCATGCCGTTGTTCGAAGTCGAGGAATTTCCAGGCGGGCTGCTGATTGGGGCGCGCCGCAATGCCGACGGCGGCAAATACTACTGGCGCATCACGCCCTGGATCATGCCTTGGTATTCGATCATTCCACCGCGCGCCGGCCATCCTCTGGGCGCGCACGCCTGGGTGCCCATCGATGATGAAACGTGCTGGGCCTGGAGCATCAATTATCACCCTAATCGCGCGCTAACGAAATCGGAAGTTTCCGCCATGCAGGACGGCGAGGGGATCCACGTCAAATACGTCCCCGGCACTTTCATTCCAATTGCCAACAAGTCGAACAATTATCTGCTGGACCGCGAGGCACAGCGCCATGGTCACTCGTCGACCGGCGTCGACGGCATCGCGATGCAGGATGCCTCCATCCAGGAGAGCATGGGACCGATTCAGGACCGCACCAAGGAACATCTGTGTGCGACCGACAGCGGCATCATCATGACGCGCAAAATTTTGCTGCGCGCGGCAAAGGCCGCCGCCGAAGGCGGAGCGGTGCCGGCGACGGAGCCCGAGGCGCAACGCGTTCGTTCGGCATCGATCGAGCTCGACAAAAACGTGCCGTTTACCGAAGGCGCCCGGCACGGGCTTTACGCAGCGATTGGGACCGATCCGCTTTCGGTGTAATGCTTTTCGTCATGGTCGGGCTTGTCCCGGCCATCCACGTCTTGAAAAGCAGAAAAGACGTGGATGCCCGACACAAGGCCGGGCATGACCAATTGATAGAGCTTGCCTTTACTCCGCTGCGGTTTTGGCCGACTTGCCGATCGCCGCATTCACGCGCGGAATCACTTGCTCGGCCATCAACTGCATCGAGCGCTTGCCCAGCGCGGGATCGACCCAGTCGAGACCGGCATAGACCAGCTCACCGAAGTCACCGGTCTCCTCGCGCAGCTTGAGGATTTCATCGACAACCTTGTTGACGCTGCCAAAGGTCACACAATTGTCGATAACGTAATCGTCGGTGATTTCGTCGTCGGGCTGTTCTTTGTAGCTCTTGAAGACGTACAGCCGATTGCCCCGCTTCATCTTGGCGCGCATCTGCTCGAAATAAAATCGGCACGGGCTCCTGGGGTCGTCGTGACCGTAGCG
>DAISKM010000593.1:0-2570 GCA_036820945.1 Pseudolabrys sp. | reverse complement strand
CCCCAGCAAAGAGGATTGACCCGAAAACAGGCGAAGTGGTCGAAATCATCTCGACGCGCGAGTAACTGTCGTAGCCAACGACTTTTTGCGGTCGTCAAATCGATAGCTCTATTAGTTTGACGAGTCCGAATGCCAGGACACATACCCAAGCAACCGCGAGCCAAAGGCCAAGAGCGATCACCGCTTCGGGCCAATGCATGAACGATTTTGTCGCGGCTGCCGATCCCACATCCGTCGTCGGCGCAGCTTTGTTTGTGGTTTCGCTCATACTTTTTCCTCCCAGCACGCACTAGGACATAGTTCCTTATTATGTGCTGAGGCTATTGACGGACCTATTGGGCTGCTGTGACGGCCAACACAGGAACGCGCTGTCTACTCGCCGAACGCACTTTTTGTGATTGCGAACACAGCGGATGTCCGCTTTACCCCCGAAAGCGGACATTTGCAGTGCACCAACGCATGTCCGCTTTGGGCCAATAGCGGACATTCCGCCATTCACTCGATCACTTCGTCGGCACGGGCGAGCAGCGCTCGCGACAGGAGGCGAAAACGGCGTAATATTAGCACTGCACAAGGTTGGATCATTGTGACCGGCTCCGATCTCGCACTATCAATTGCGCTTGGCATCGTGTTGGCCGCTGCGACCGGCTTTCGGGTGTTTTTGCCGATGCTGATTGTGAGCGGAGCGGCGTATACCGGGCATTTATCGCTGGACAATAGCTTCGCATGGCTTGGAACGCCCTTTGCGCTGACAATGCTCGGCGCAGCGGCGCTCGTCGAAGTGCTGGCCTATTACATTCCGGGTGTCGACAACCTGCTCGACGCCGTTGCCACTCCCGCTGCATTTGTCGCAGGCACGATCGTGTCAGCGGCAGTCATGACCGACCTCCCGCCGATGGTGAAATGGATGGCGGCCGTCATTGCGGGGGGCGGTACTGCTGGGATTACACAAAGCGTTACCACTATGCTTAGGGCGAAATCGACTGTCCTGACGGGCGGCTTCGGCAACTCTGTCATCGCGACCGGGGAGCTCGGCGGTTCGCTCCTATTGTCGCTGCTGGCTCTGGCGGCGCCGCTCGCGGCGTTCGCGGTGGTTATCTTGCTATTGTGGTTCGCGCTTCGCCTAGTCCGGCAGCTGCGTGGCACAGCTAGAGCACAAGCCGGACATGACGGGCGCGAGTTATGACGAGTTGTCATGAATTGTTTGGCGCGCTCAATGCAAGTTGACGCGCAATTTGTACATTAATAGCCCTTGATAGAAAATCTGTCGAATTGGTTCTGTTGGTGGTAGACGGGCTCCGTGACGACCTTATTCTGGGGTGGCACTTCGGCCCGCGCCTTTTTGGCTGACCCTCCGACCCCCGTCTTTTTGGCTGGCGCTTCGGCGCGCGCCTCACGCGCCGCGGACTCGATCTTCGCCGGAGCTTCCGGCGTCGCCGACTTGGGCTGAGCCGCGAGTACAGCTTGCGATGTCATATCGGGCGCGGGTGCTGGCGCAGTTGTGAGATGTATCTCGTCGGGATGCCGCGCCGCCGGCAAACCGGAGCGTTGGCTGGTGACTATCGCAGGCGAACCGGGCTCCAGCGTTGCATCCGCAACGAACAGCAAGGCCACCAGCGCCAAACCCACCACTACAAGAAAGGCAAGAGCTGGCATTGCCGCGTTCCAACACGGACCCCAGCACTCTGAGCAAGAGTACTACTCGGCTATCGCGATTGAGACCAAAGGTACAGTTGGACCAAGGTACTATCGGTCTATCCGAGTACCGACGGCTTCTGAAAGCCCGCAGAATGTTCGGGCAAAGTGGCGGTGAAGGAAAAATCAGTGCTCGTCTTTGCTCGCAACTCGGTAACAGGAGATGACGCGTCTGCACTTGGGCACGCCGCTCTCACGCTTTTGATCAGGACATGAACCAATGTGCAATGGCGTCGCCTGGGGGGATCATCCTAACTTGCCGAGTTGCCGAAAGGCAGCGCGAGTATGGTTTGGCGGCCTCACGGGATCAAATGGTCCAATCAATAATGTACATAGGCATGGGCTTTCTACTTGCGGCCATCATCGCAGTGGCCATCATGCCGGCTGTTCACGACCGGGCCGTGCGGATAACCACGCGCCGTTCCCCGTTCACGCGGCGGCATCCAGTACGTTGAACACAGCGAAGGCCACGGCGGAAAATTGTTTGATGCCGTGTGCGATTTAGGATTGGAAGGCATCGTGTCCAAGCGCCTCACATCAGTTTATCGCTCGGGTCCGTCGAAAACCTGGATTAAGGTCAGGAATCCGAAGGCACCGGCTGCAACTCGGGCGGTGGATGGGACGTTTTAGAAAGAGCCGGGCCGATGCCTTGCTGCGCTGTAGCGGTAGCCCGCTGCTGGACTGGCAGCCATTGAGAGGCTGAGCAATTGGGACTGTTAGCCGCATCGTGAGTGGCAGCCCTGCCTAGTAGCGTAGCGCCATGCCAAGCATGACTACGCACCCCTCCTATAAAGCGATAGTGAATGCCGTGGTGCTCGCACATCTGCTCATCGCCTTATTCGCTATCCTTTTGGCGGCACTTCTATTGTCCCTTT
>DAISKM010000592.1:0-2576 GCA_036820945.1 Pseudolabrys sp. | reverse complement strand
ATCGATGACGTCGGCGCGCTGCTCGCCGCGGGACAGACCGGCGAAGGTCATGTTCGTTCCGGGGATATAGCCGCGCGGATTGGCAAGGAACTTGTTGAGGTCATCAAAGCTCCAGTTTCCGGGCTTGCCCTTCATGGCAGCCGAATAGTTGAACCCGGCTTCCGAGGCACGCGGCCGGTTTACAATATTCCACAAGTTGGGGCCGACACGGTTCGGCCCGCCTTTATCGAAGGTGTGACAGGCCTGGCACTGCTTCGCGGCGGATTGACCCTTTTCCACCGACGCCTTGGCGAGCAGTGTTTCGATCGGCTGTTCGGGTTCTTTGGGCCCAGCCTTCTCGCCTTCGGCCTCTTTCACCGCGATATTGAACCCGGGCTTGCTCGGCTTTTCGGGCGTGAAAATGGCACCGGCAGCAATATTGAGCGCGAGCAGGGTCAGGCAGGTGCCAAGAATGGCGCCAAGGATCTTGTTGAGTTCGAAGGAATTCATCGAAAGACAGCTCCCGAGGCGGGGCGTGGCAGGGCGGGCGAGCGCCGACAGCGTCTGGCGGCGTTGAGATACCGGTTTGCCTGACGTATGGCAACCCGTATAAGCCCCTGCGTCATTATCGACAGGTGATCATTCGGCCGGTCCGTGCCGGCAATCCCGATGCCCCAAGCGATCATCCTCATACCGGCGCGCCTCGCTTCCACACGCCTGCCAGGCAAGCCCTTGGCCGATCTCCATGGCGTGCCGATGATCGTGCACGTGCTTCGACGCGCCGAAGCCGCCAAAATTGGCGACGTGGTTGTGGCGACCGATTCCGAGCCGGTTGCCGCAGCGGTGGAAAAAGCCGGCGGGCGCGCAGTCATGACCCGCAGTGACCACGTCTCCGGATCAGATCGCATCTACGAAGCGCTGGAAGCGTTGGATCCCGAACACAACGTCAGCATCGTCGTCAACGTTCAGGGAGATTTGCCGACGATCGATCCGGCAGACATCCGCGCTGCGCTCAAGCCGCTTGCCGAACCGCAGGTCGACATCGCCACCGTAGCAGCCGTCATCACCGATCCCGCCGAGCTGACGAATTCAAGCGTCGTCAAGGTCATGGGTTCCCCGATTGCACCAAATCGTCTGCAAGCAAAAAGCTTCAGCCGCCAAGACGCATCCGGCGCGGGGCCGCACTATCATCATATCGGCCTCTACGCCTACCGCCGGGCAGCATTGGAGCGCTTCGTTGCCTTGCCGCCGTCGATTAATGAGCAGCGCGAAAAACTGGAGCAGTTGCGGGCGCTCGACGCGGGAATGCGCATCGACGTCGTTGTGGTTAAAAGCGTGCCGTTGGGCGTCGACACCCCCAGGGATCTCGACAAGGCGCGCAGGCTGCTCGGCGGTTGACTTGAGGCCAAAGGTCTGCGTACGCAACGCCCATCAAGGCGGGTAGACATGGCCAAAAAGAACATCATTTTTCAGGGAGAACCCGGGGCGAATTCGCATCTTGCCTGTCGGGAGGCCTATCCGGATCACGAGCCGGTGCCCTGTCCCACGTTCGAAGACTGCTTCGCCGCGGTGATCGCCGGCGACGTCGATCTTGGCATGATCCCAATCGAGAATTCGGTAGCCGGGCGTGTTGCCGATATTCATCATCTCATGCCGACTGCAGGCCTGCACATTGTTGCGGAATGGTTTCTGCCGATACGCAATCAATTGATGGCACCGAAGGGCGCGACGCTCAAAACGATCAAAACTGTACAGAGCCACGTGATGGCCCTCGGCCAGTGCCGCAACATCATCCGCGAACTGAGGCTCAAGCCGGTGGTCGCGGCGGATACCGCGGGCTCGGCGCGCGAGGTCGCGGAAGCCGCCGATCCAACGCGGGCGGCGATCGCATCGAGGCTGGCGGCGGAAATCTACGGGCTCGAAATCCTGAAAGAAAATGTCGAAGACGAATCGCACTCGACGACGCGCTTCATCGTTTTGTCGCGCGAGAAAAAATGGGCCCAGCCAGGCAACGGCAAGGTGGTCACAACCTTCGTGTTCAGGGTGCGCAACGTGCCCGCCGCGCTTTATAAGGCGCTCGGCGGTTTCGCCACCAACGGCGTGAATATGACCAAGCTCGAAAGCTATATGGTCGGCGGCAACTTCTTCGCTACGCAGTTTTACGCGGACGTCGAGGGTCATCCCGACGATCGGGCGCTGGTTTTTGCGTTGGAAGAACTGGCATTTTTCTCCAAGGAGCTGACGGTGCTGGGGGTCTATCCCGCCCATGCGTTCCGCGACACCTTCAAGGAAGAAAAGGACTAGTGGTCACACCGCGACGCGGCCCAGAAAACCTTCAATGCCGCGCTGCAGGCTTTTCGCCGCAGCCTCGACTGTTTCCGAAGCTTCAAGCACCTTGCTTGCCGCGCTGCGCGTGTCGCCAACCGCGCGCGTAACTTCATCGAGCACGGTGACCATTCCCTTGGCGCCATGCGCTGCGCTCGCCACATTGTGCGAAATTTCGTCTGTCGCGCTGTCCTGTTGCTGCAGCGACAGTGCCACTGCGGAGGTATAGCCGTCGATTTCCCGCATGCGTCCGGTATTGCGGCGAATTGCGT
>DAISKM010000591.1:2346-2580 GCA_036820945.1 Pseudolabrys sp. | reverse complement strand
GGGTTTATGCTGGGGCAGCGGATCAACGCCGGCGGTCGCATCGGCCGGGCCGATCTTGGCGTTCGCCTTCTTTTGGAGGAAGACCCGACCGAAGCCGCCCGCCTCGCCAGCGAACTCGACCGTCTCAATCGCGAGCGCCAGCAAATTGAGCAGTCGGCGCTGGTGCAAGCGGAAGCCGAAGCGCTCGCAGCGCTGGGTCTGGAGGAGAAGGGGGCGGTGGATGTCACCGACGCG
>DAISKM010000591.1:0-2336 GCA_036820945.1 Pseudolabrys sp. | reverse complement strand
AGGGCGGGGGGATTGGCACAGGTTCGGGGCGCTCCATCGCGGGAGTGGATCTTGGCCGCACCGTCCGGCTGGCCGTGCAGGAGGGGTTGTTGCTCAAGGGCGGAGGTCATGCAATGGCCGCCGGGGTGACCCTGAAAAAGGATGCGCTGGCGCCGTTCCGTGCCTTTCTCGAAGACAAACTCGGGGAGCCGGTCGAAGCCGCTCGCCGCGACAGCGCCTTGCTGATCGACGGAGCGGTGGCGGCCGGAGGGTTCAATTTTTCCCTCGCGGATCTGTTGACGCGCGCCGGACCATTCGGCGCGGGGAATCCGGAGCCGATACTTGCGCTTCCGGCGCATACGCTCGTTTATGCGGAGCCGCTCGGGGACAATCATATCCGCGCACGTCTTCGCTCAGGGGACGGAAAGTTCGTCAACGCAATCGCGTTCCGGGCCATGGGCCAAGCCCTGGGCAGAGCATTGCTGGATAATCGCGATCGCGCCGTGCATGCAGCCGGCCACATTGCGGTCGACCGCTGGCAGGGCGAGGAACGCGTTCAAATGCGCCTGGTGGATTTGGCGGCGAGTTGATCTCCGGCCCGGGCCGGCAATTGCCGAAAAGATGATAGTCTCGTCGGTCACGGGCGATTCGTGCGCCCAAACTTTTGTGCACACGTGCTCCGGCTTTCACGGAACAAAGGGGGCGCTCATGGCACGTAATTTCGGCTTGGTCGCGAAAGCGAAGTCACTCTACGCTGACGATATCGAAGCGCAAACGGACCGCCGCGAATGGATCGTTACGTTTCTCGGGACGTCGTTGGCGGTGCTGATCGTGGGGGCGATCGCCGTCTTGATGGGGATGGCTTAGCATTCACGGGGCTCGTTGGGGCAGCACCGTCGTCCTCGACGGGCACGAACGCCTTGCGCGCCTCGGAGGCGAACTGCCTCTGCCACAGCACGATCATGATGCCGGCGGTAGACAGCGCGAAAGGTATTGGGCCGACGAACCAGCCCAGATAACCAAGCGCAAAGAAGAATGCGCGTTGGCCGCGATTGAAGTGGCGGCCCGCGTCGCCACATAGCCGTGCCGCCCGGTGCGCGAACGCCTGTGCAGCCGGGGTCTCTTTCTGATCGGGCGGCGGAGCCGCGCCGACCATGATGGCGAAATAGTTGAACAGCCGGTACGACCAGGCGAACTTGAAGAACGCGTACACGAAAATCACAATCAGCCCCATCATCTTGAGATCCCACAGGTTGCGCGAGGGCGTGGCGCCGAAGGGCAATAGCGCCATGACGGTCATGATTTCTTCGCTTGATCGAAGAAGCGTGAGTGCGCCCCCGATGGCGATCAAACTGGTTGAGGCGAAGAACGCCGCCCCATTTTGCAGGGCCGCCGTCACCTGGGCATCGACCATGCGCATGTCGCGTTCGAGCAGGCGCTCCATCCATTCGTCGCGGTAGCGGTTCATGAGGGCGTTGAGCCCGGTGCGTCCTTTCGCCGACCGTTCGATTACGATCGAGTAAACGATCCAGGCAGCGACGAACCAGATGAAGGCGGCGAGGTCGGGAAGGCTGAGGACGGTCATCGGTTTCGAGTCGCTGTTTCCGGGAATGTTGCCCTCATGGGAAGCCGGCTTCAACCGCACCGCTTGAGTGCGGGGCGGGGCTCTGTCACCATGACGCTCCGGGGAGAGAAGCAATGTCGCAAGCGATCACGACCGGATACAAGACTTTATGCGAGGCCGCGGAACGGGAGATCGAGACCTTGCCGGTCGAAGAGGCCATTAGGCTCGCGGGCCGTGAGGACACCGTGTTGGTCGATGTTCGCGATGTCCGCGAGTTGGAGCGCGATGGACGCGTGCCAGGTGCCTTCCATTGCCCGCGAGGGATGCTGGAGTTCTGGATCGACCCACAAAGCCCGTATCACAAACCCATATTCGCCCAGGATAAGAAGTTCGTGTTCTTTTGCGCCGGCGGCTTGCGTTCCGCGCTTGCCGCGCAGACCGCGCAGCACATGGGCCTTAGGCCGGTGGCGCATATCCATGGTGGATTCAGTGCCTGGAAAAAGTCGGGCGGACCGGTAGAGAGCGCGCCTGCGCAGTCGAAGTGACCGCCATTCGCCCGATTGCTGGAATCGATCAGAACAAATCGCTTGTCCGCCGCGGCTAGCTTTTGCAATTTTGACGCCTGGATACCGAATAGAAGCGAGGCGGTCATGGCGCTGAAATTGATCATCGGCAACAAGAACTATTCGTCATGGTCGATGCGGCCGTGGATCGCAATGAAAGTGGCGAACATTCCGTTCGAGGAGACGGTGATCTCGCTTGACGCGCCCAACTTCAAGCAAGTCGTCGGATC
>DAISKM010000590.1:0-2593 GCA_036820945.1 Pseudolabrys sp. | reverse complement strand
ATAGAGCGACAGTGCGGAGCGCATCGCCTTCCGACAACATGAGGTTGCCGAATTTCGCGCCGCAGATTCGCACTGCGTTCTCCAGCATCGCGTTGAACACAGGGCCAAGTTCACCCGGTGAGCTGGAAACGACCTTCAGCACCTCTGCGGTTGCGGTCTGCTGCTGAAGCGATTCGCGCAGTTCATTGAGCAGGCGGGTGTTCTCTATCGCTATGACGGCTTGGTCAGCGAAAGTCTTCAACAATTCTTCTTGGACCTTCGATATTGGTCCGGGCTCGGCCCAGCCGACGCCAATGACGCCGATCGGCTCGCCTTCGCGCAGCATCGGTACCCCCAACAGTCGCCGCCAGCCCATAGCTACGGGGAATCGTTGATCGTAATCCGGGTCGGTGAGCGCGTCCTCCAGCCAAACCACTGATTTCGTCAGCACGACTCTTCCAGATACCTGAGAAGAGTCGGGGTGCATCGGGTACTTCGCGCGGATCATATCCGCATAACTTGGGCCCACGTTGTGGGAAGCAACATAATGTAACAGCTCGCCGTCGAAGCGAAACACGTTCGCGAAGAGACCGCCGCAGAGAGAGACCGCATTTCGCACGATCGTCTCGAACACGAGTTGCACGTCGTTCGGTGACGTGCGTATTACACGCAGGATTTCCGCAGTCGCTGCCTGTTGCTCTCGCGCCTCATCACGCTCGCGCTTTAGGAGATCAAACTGCTCTGATGAGTGACTCGGTTCGGGCAGTGTAGGCGCTTTTCGGGCCTTAGGTGCGCGCTGACTTCTCCCACTTTCACTTTGCATATCGCCCTCGGGGCGGTTCACGATCCTCAACTTTACGCAAGTTCCAGACGTCGCACCATGTCCGCTTTGGCTCAAAAGCAGACATTGGCGCCGCAATAAGGCATGTACGCTTTACCCCCGAAAGCGGACATTTGAAGTGCACTAGCGCGTGTCCGCTAAGGGCCAAAAGCGGACATTGCGATCAAACCGGAACGCCTTGCTCGATGAGCTTACGGTACACTGCCCTGAACTCGTTGTAGCGAGCGGACATAAGCTCGGACCTGAGAGCTGGCGCTTTATCAGGATGCCCGGAATCGAACGGCGGTGCCGGGTCATATTCTATTCCGAGCTGAATTCTTTTGGCCGTCGTCTCGCCTGCGATTTCGGCAATAACACTAAGCCCAAAATCAATGCCAGCGGTCACACCACCTCCGGTGATTACATTTCCATCTTTCACCACTCTTGCCTTTTCGTATGTAGCTCCGACGAGGGGCAGAAGATCAGTGTAGGCCCAGTGCGTCGTCGCCCGGCGCCCCTTCAAAAGACCGGCCACACCTAGAACAAATGCGCCTGTGCAAACTGACGTGACGTACTTTGCAGCCCTCGCTTGCTGCCTGACGAATTCGATAGTCTCGCGGTCGTTTATGATACCGGCCACGCCTTCGCTTCCGCCCGGTATGCAGATCAAGTCGAGAGGTGGACAGTTCGCAAAGGTGTGTGTTGGCACGAGGCCAAGTCCGCAATCGCTCGGGACAGGCGCGGCCGATTTAGCGACAATATGGGTCGCTGATTGAGATAGACGCGAAAGCACCTGCAAAGGGCCTGTAAAATCGAGCTGCGTCAGATCAGGGAAGATGACAAAGCCAATATTGAAAAGCGACATGTCGGGCCCCTCGTCCTATCTGCATTCGTTGGTTGGCTTAACGCCAATTCTTTGCAGCCGCCTCATGACTTGGCAATGTCTGCTTTGGGTCAAAAGCGGACATTTGCAGCGCACCGACACATGTCCGCTTTGGGCCAATAGCGGACATGCGTTAGCGGATTGTCGACAAGCTATCGACGATCCGGAGGCACGGACAATGCCGGTCTAGGACGAGGCAGCTTGACCGTTTGCGGTTTTGCAATGTTCTGGGCTATCTGTTCTTGCCTGGCAGCGAGCTGCTCTTGCGCGTCGATAAGATGCTCTTGCTTGGCAGCGAGCTCCTCTACCCTGCGCCGCAGGACGACGAGATCTCGTGATATGTCCTCAAGCTGTTGCACCAATTCCGAAGACGTTGCGGGCGCGGTGGACGCTGGTGCTGTCTGAGTGGCAGACGCTATTTGCGGTGGCCCATCTTGCACCGACAATTGACCAATGGGCGTAAAGTCAGATTGCTTTTCGGCAACGGCGACATCGTTCGGTGACGTCGCGCTCGAGACACGCTGAGATTGCCAGACAAACGCGGCTGCGACACCGATCAGAGCCGCTATGAAAAAGCTAGCCAGAGTGGCGGATGGCTTGCCAAATGATGGTCTACGGCTCGCCAACGAATCGCGGACTGCTATGAAAAGGCCAGCCAGAGTGTCGGACGACCTGCCAAGCGATGTCCGAGAGCTCGCCAACCAACCGCGGGCCGCTGTGAAAAAGCCAGCCAGAGCGGCGGATGGCCTGTCAAATGACGGCCTATAGCTCGCCAACCAATCGCGGGCCGCTGTGAAAAAGCCAGCCAGAGCGGCGGATGGCCTGTCAAATGACGGCCTATAGCTCGCCAACCAATCGCGGGCCGCTGTGAAAAAGCCAGCCAGAGCGGCGGATGGCCTGTCAAATGACGG
>DAISKM010000589.1:0-2602 GCA_036820945.1 Pseudolabrys sp. | reverse complement strand
CGTCAATCGCGTACCAACCCTCCTTAACCCCTCGCAAGTCGGAGTGAATTTCATTAATGTAATGGGGATCTGTCATTGGTCGTTACTGCCCCAATCACCAGAGGAAACTCTCGACATCAGGATGAGCCGACCCAGCACACCGAGCTCTCTTCGTTTTCTAACATATGATGTGGTCAAGAAGACGTCGCTGTGCTGGGCGCTGTACCTTCGACATATGCATGACCAATCGAAATTGTAATGTGCCTAAAATGTTTATTCCGGCTTTCAAGTCAGTAAAGCTGACTTTCACGCGACACTTGAAGAGTCTGCCGTTTATGGTCTGCTATGGTCAAAAGCAGACATTGCACCTACCAAGTCCGTCCGTCAGAAATTAGTCTTCTGAATATTTTCTCGGGCGGCAAAGTATGTCCGCTCTTACCCCGAAAGCGGACATTGATCGGTGGCCTGGGAATGTCCGCTAAGTGCCAATAGCGGACATTGTTGGCAGAGATGAGAATGCCGACAAGTCCATTGGTCAGATACTCTCGAGCAAAACGTCCAGATCCAGGGTGGAGCGGCGTCCGAGATCCGATGCATGGGTTTCCAAAAAACCTTGAGCCGACCTTCGCCCCTCATCGCGCAGCAAGGAGAAGAATTCCCATTCCGCGTTGAGCTTGGAGGAGGCGCCGAGCTCGGTCAGCATTTCGCTCGCGATCCTGTGGATACGCATGCCGGCCCATTGCGCGCCCTCGCTGTTGCCCGGATCGGCGACTTGCCGAAGCAAGGCGATCATGCGCAGCTCCTTCAGCAGGACCGCGTTGAAGGACACCTCATTCAGCCGGTTGAGAATCTCCGAGGCGGAGCGTGGCGATTTTTCGCGTTCGACCGGATTGATCTGAACGAGAATGGTATCTTGCGATGTGCACTCCCGTATAAGGGGCGTGATCGTGGGATTACCGGAATAGCCTCCATCCCAGTAGGGTTCACCGTCAATCTCTATGGCCTGGAACATGGTGGGCAGACATGCCGAAGCGAGCAAAACATCCGGCGAAACAGCGTCGTTCTTGAATACGTGACCGCGGCCGGTCCGAACATTGGTAGCGGTGATAAAGAGCTTCGTATGTGCTCGCGCCACCCGCTCGAAATCGATTGTTTCGGCCAGAATTGCACGCAATGGGTTTTTGCCCATCGGGTTCAAGTCATAGGGAGATATCAGGCGAGACATGAGATCCATGGCGACATAGATAGGCGAAGAATCCAGGGTCCAGCGGCCGAGAACTACATCGAGTGGTCCGCGGCGCAAAGGACTGAAGCGAGCCGCCTCCGATACGCGCCTCCAGAAATTCTCCAGAGCGGTTCGGGCGCCCGCGGCCCCGCCTTTGGCATGACCATCGACAAGCACCGCGGCATTCATCGCTCCCGCCGACGTGCCGGAAATGCCATCGATCCCAAGCCACGATTCCTCGAGCAGCCGATCGAGCACCCCCCACGTGAACGCGCCGTGAGAACCGCCACCTTGCAGCGCTAGGTCGACGAGAATTGGCTTGCGATCGAACGTCACCACGGCAAGCCTGAGCCGATCTGCTATCCGAGTCTGTTCAAAATTGACCACTTTCAAACTGCTAGACGCAAGTTTGCGGCATAGAAAAACTCGCCGATGTCCGCTTTGGGTCATAAGCTGTCAGACGCATGTCCGCTTTACCCCCAAAAGCGGACATTCGAGAGCGACTAAGAAATGTCCGCTAAGTGCCATAAGCAGATTTTGCGCCGACGGCCCATTAAAAGGTGGTAGGGAACGCCGCTCAGCGCACCAGTTGCGACATCGCCTTCGCTGAGACGACCGGCCGCTGCGCGGCCTCGGCGATGGCTATGCCAAGACCCTTGGCCATGCAGGCATAGCCCCAGTCGTTCATATGCAGCCCGTCGGGCGACACGAACGTCTCAAACGCCATGTGCTCGACTTCGCTCCAGTGCTTCATAACATTGAAGCGGGGGAACAGGTCAACGTCTTCCCGCTTCGCGGTCGCGGCGATCAGTTCGACCATGCTCGCAACGCCCGCCTTCACGATTACCTTCGGCGCAAATTGCGGATCGATCAGCACGGCGTCAGCACCGATGCCGCGGATCTTTTTGAGGCCGTCGCGGATCGAGGTGTCGTGGACGCTGAGCTTGTCATCGCGGATGACCGAATTGGTGCCGAGCTGCCACAACACTAGGTCGGGATGCTCGGCGAGCACGCTGGTGTCGAAGCGCTTGAGCATGTCGCCGAATTCTTCGCCGCCGACGCCGCGATTGATCACAGTGATCGAATGGTTGGGGAAATGCTGCTTGAGCTCGACCGCCAGCCGGTTCGGATAACTCGCCGCCGCCGAGCTTGCGCCCGCCCCGGCCGTCGATGAAGAACCGATGGCGACGACGGTGATCGGCTCTTCGCTCACCAGCCTCTGCGCAAAGCGCGCCAGCGGATTGGCGAGCCGCACCTGATCGAGAGAGACGTTGCAGCCTGATGCTGGCGCCTGCGCGCGCGCCGGGAGCACTAGGCCGACGAGCACGGCCGGCAACAGCAGCCACCACGTGGCTAGATTTGAATTAGTTTTACCCACCTGATTGATGTGGGTATGAC
>DAISKM010000588.1:0-2607 GCA_036820945.1 Pseudolabrys sp. | reverse complement strand
AAAAAGCACGATGCGGCCGGATATGCGTGCTTTCGGCACTCATGCCGATCCATTTGGTCTGTTCGGCGAGGGCGTGAGGGCTGAACAGAAGGCACGCGCGGAAGCGCGACCGATCCGCAATGCGGAGCGCAAGGCTCTCGATACGCTGGGGCTCGAGGTCGGCGCCACCTCACAGCAGGTGAAGATGCGCTTCAAGGAATTGGTAAAACGCCACCATCCTGATGCCAATGGCGGCGACCGGTCGACCGAGGATCGGCTGGTCGAGATCATCCAGTCGTACAATTATTTGAAATCAGTGGGATTTGGCTGACCGGCCGAAGACCCTCGTCAAATCAACCCAGCCCTGCCTTTCGTACAAGGCTCGCTACGCCTATCTTATTGAAATAATTGATGGTGGCATTTGGCTGCGGCGGGTTTTTCGGCGCCGTGGCCTCTGGTAAGTTGCCGCTATCAGCCGGACCGTACGAATCGCACCGCATCACGGGCTTCGGAGTTCCGGAGCCACGGAGGATCAATGACCGCCGCAATGCAGGAAGTTGCCGGCCTGCCCGACATGAAAGTCTCGGTTCGGCAGGTTTTCGGAATAGACAGCGATCTGGAAGTGCCCGCCTATTCGCAGGCCGATGAGCACGTTCCGGACATTGATGCCGATTATCGGTTCGATCGCCCGACTACGCTTGCCATTCTCGCCGGCTTCGCCAAGAACCGCCGCGTGATCGTGACCGGCTATCATGGTACCGGCAAGTCCACCCATATCGAACAGGTGGCGGCGCGGCTCAATTGGCCATGCGTGCGCGTCAACCTCGACAGCCATATCAGCCGCATCGATCTCATCGGCAAGGACGCGATCGTCATCAAGGAGGGCCAGCAGGTCACCGAGTTCCGCGAAGGCATCCTGCCGTGGGCTTTGCAAAACAACGTCGCGCTCTGTTTCGACGAATACGATGCCGGCAGGCCCGACGTGATGTTCGTCATTCAGCGCGTGCTGGAAGCCTCCGGACGGCTTACGCTGCTCGACCAGAGCAAGGTCATCAAGCCGCACCCGTCGTTTCGTCTGTTCGCTACGGCCAACACGGTCGGTCTCGGCGATACGTCGGGGCTCTATCATGGTACGCAACAGATCAACCAGGGCCAGATGGACCGCTGGTCGATCGTCACCACGCTGAATTATCTGCCGCACGACAACGAAGTGGAGATTGTTCTGGCCAAGGCCAGGCATTATCGCAACGAGCAGGGCCGCGATACCGTCAACAAGATGGTGCGCGTCGCCGATCTCACGCGCAATGCATTCATGAACGGCGATATTTCGACCGTCATGAGTCCGCGCACCGTCATTACCTGGGCGGAGAATTCCGAGATCTTCAACGACATCGGTTTTGCCTTCCGGCTGACTTTTCTCAACAAATGCGACGAGCTTGAGCGACCGATCGTCGCCGAATTCTATCAGCGCTGCTTCGGCGTCGAACTTCCGGAGTCATCGGTGAATGTGGCATTGACGTAGCGACTGGCCATTCCGGGACGGCGCGCAGCGTCCGCCTCGGAATGACGAGCATCAAGATCTGCGACCATGGTCTCCAACATCAAAATCAAGCCGTCGCCGAAAGAATCGCCGACCGAACCTTTCAAGCGCGCGGTCACCGGTTGCTTGCGCGCCTTGGCGCGCAAGCCGGAATTGGAAGTTGCATTCGCCGCCGAGCGTCCGGGGTTGATGGGTGGAAAAGTCCGGTTGCCCGAGCCGCCACGCAAGCTGGGAAAAACCGAGGCTGCAGTTGTTCGGGGCCATGCCGACTCAATTGCCCTGCGTCTTGCCTGTCATGACCAGGCGTTGCATCGCCGGCTCCAACCTTCCGGTCAGCAGGCGCGCGCTGTGTTCGAAGCCGTGGAGCAGGCGCGCGTGGAAGCGATCGGCGCCAGGCGCATGAATGGCGTCGCGCAGAATCTTGCCGCGATGCTCGATGACCGGTTTCATCGCGGCAAGTTCGATCAGATCACCGAGCGCGCGGATGCGCCGATCGAGGATGCGCTGGCGCTCATGGTGCGCGAGCGCCTGACAGGCATGGGTCCGCCGCCTGCGGCGAGGAAGCTTGTCGATCTCTGGCGCCCGCTCATCGAAGAGCGTGCCGGCCGCGATCTCGATCGGCTCGAGGGCCTGGTTGAGGATCAGCGCCAGTACAGCGACGTCGTCCACGACCTGCTGGACGCTCTCGAAATGGGCGAGGACCGCAGCCACGACTCCGAGGAAGAAGACGAAGGCGAGGATGATCGCCGCAAGCAGGAGTCCGGCCAGGACGGCGAAGCCGCGGATTCCGATGAAATGCAGCGGATGAGCACGGAAGACACGCAGGTGTCCGCGGAGGATATGCCCGACGCTGCCGCCGACGCGGTCGAGGCTCCGAGCGCTGATACCGCCGACGACACCGACCTTGGTGACGCGGAGACTCCTGGAGAGCCGCAGCGCCCGCGCCATTTTGGCGCCAACGAACCGCGCGGGCCGGACTACCGCGCTTTTACCGCGAAGTTCGACGAGATTGTCGCAGCCGAAGATCTTTGCGAGCCGGAAGAGCTGGATCGCCTTCGAGGCTACCTCGACAAGCAGCTCTCTCACCT
>DAISKM010000587.1:0-2629 GCA_036820945.1 Pseudolabrys sp. | reverse complement strand
GCGGACATGGCTTGTTGCAGCGCATATGTCTGCTTTTGACCCAAAGCGGACATCACGGCATTTGGTGGCTGGCCGATTATCGTAACAGGCTCGGTCAGCGCCGCCGGCGCAGACTTGGGGAAGCCAATTCTTCGAATTGCGCGTAATAGCCATCGCAATTCAGCCTGATCGTCCCTATATAAAGTCACGAACATCCGACAAACAGAAACAACGACAACCGTCGAGCGGAAATCCGCTCGACGCGTGTCAGGCAGGAGCGTCCCATGTTCACGGCGAAGGAATTTCGCGCGAAAGCGGCAGAATCCGCCGAATCCCTCAAACACACCAATGCTCCGAGCGAAATCCGCGAATTTCAGCGATCGAAGGAAAGCTTCAGTGCGCTGGCGGAAAACGAGGATTGGCTGGCGAATAACTTCGACAAGATCATCCATTCACAGGACATCCCTTCCCAGGATGACGACGCTGAAAAGCGCACCGCCCGCGAGACCGTCGCCGAAAACGAGGAGCGTATTCTTCGATGCCTCGGCGCGGCGGTCATCATGCAGTGGAACACGATTCCGACAAAGCTCCAGCGCGAACTCTTCGACACCGCAGGCTCAATGGGAGACGTGCTGAAATCAGCCGCGCTGAGAGGACAGATTGCCCGCTTCCTGCATAAGCATAAGGACGAATAGAGCGTCGCCATTTCCAAAACAAATATGACGAAAGGAAGCCTCATGGCACATAAGTTCACTATCGGTCAGACAGTCGAGCTTGCACCGAGGCTTCTTCGATCATCAGCCCGGGGTCCATATGAAATTCGTCATCTTGTTCCTGCCTCGGACCGAGACCCTGGCGACCCCTGCTACCGCATTAAGAGTATCGCTGAAAAACATGAACGGGTCGCACGTGAAAGCGATCTCACGCTTTCGGTCAGCGTTTTCGCCTGAAGCGATAGCCGCGTAGTTATCGACTTCAAGTTATCCGAGTGGGAGAGCGCAGCCCCACACGATTGCTCATGCTGGCGCTGATGTCCGCTTCTGGCTCAAACCAGACGTAAGCTAGTGCAACGCACATGTCTGCTTTTAGGGGTAAAGCGGACATGACGATTGCACTGCGAAATGTCCGCTTGTGTCCCAAAGTGGACATTGTGTGCCGCGCTTCAGCGACAGGCACCAAAAAACAACTTATTGGCAGCTTGCAACAAAACGCGATGCAGCACGCCTAGAATTAGTATGGCAAGTAGTTGAAATGGGTGAAGTGGACTGGGACGCACGGGGTGAAGCCGCCCAAGACGCCTCTATGGAGCCAGCGCAACGAACAGCGTCTGACAACCGAGGACAAGGGCAGTGTTGAAGTCCACACCCATTCTAATCTGGACTGTTTGCGCAGCGGTCTTTGTCCTTTCCATCTGCAAGGCTCCGGCACGCGACCTCGGTCAGTGGGATGGTGTCGATCCGTTACATCGCAAGTGGTTCAATGAGCTGATGCGGCCAGACGAGCCGCACTTGCGCTGCTGTGGGCTGGGGGACGCTTATTGGGCCGACAGCTATGAGGTGAAGGGCGATCAATATATCGCCATCATCACTGACACACGCGACGACATACCACTTGGTCGCCTTCACATCGAGGACGGAAGGCGGTTTGCAGTTCCCAATTCCAAGATCAAATGGGACCGTGGCAATCCGACCGGGCACGGCATTATCTTCATTGGCCATGGCGAGGATGTCCTTTGCTACGTGCCGCCTGGGGGAGGATAGCACGTGCCGGTGATGTCCGCTTTTGGCCCAAAGCAGACATTCCAATCATGACCACATCGATCGCCGCAATATAACCTGTGGCTCCCCCTATCAGTCTGCCCGGTTGGCACGGTACGATGCCTTGTCCTGAGCCTCGCGGGAGGCAATGAGACGGCGCGACAAAGCAGGCAGCAAAGCAGGAAAAATGCAACGCCCCAAGACGTTGAAGCGCCGCAATGCGCCAAAGGTCGCTCATCGTCGCAAGCCTTCAGCCGCCGATGCCGGGAAGATTGCGCTGCTCGAGCACAAGCTGAATGAGGCGCTCGAGCAGCAGACCGCCACCTCCGAAATTCTGAAGGTGATCAGCGGCTCGCCCGGCCACCTGGAGCCGGTATTCAAGGCGATGCTGGAAAAGGCCGTGCGCATTTGTGAGGCCAAGTTCGGTGTCCTTTGGCTTTGTGAGAATGGCGGGTTCCGCTTGGTTGCGCAGCGCAACACGCCGCCGGCGTTTGCGGAACATTGGCGGACTCATCCGGTCGTCCACCCGGTCCCAGGCACGGGCCTTCGCCGACTCGCCGAAACGCGCCAGGTCGCCCACATCGCCGACATGACGAAGATACAGCCCTACATTGAGCGCGATCCCTTCGTCGTCTCAAGCGTCGAACTTGGCGATTTCCGGACCGTCGTCAACGTGCCGATGCTGAAGGAGAGTGAGCTGGTGGGTGCGATTGCGATTTACCGCCAGGAGGTGCGCCCGTTCACCGAAAAGCAAATTGAGCTGGTGACAAACTTCGCGGCTCAGGCCGTCATCGCAATCGAGAACGCCCGCCTGCTCAACGAGCTGCGCCGGCGCACCGATGATCTCTCCGAGGCGCTGGAGCAGCAGACGGCGACCTCCGAGGTGCTGCAAG
>DAISKM010000586.1:0-2629 GCA_036820945.1 Pseudolabrys sp. | reverse complement strand
TCGAGCCGGAACACCATCTGGGTCGGCCGCACGAACCGCAGCGCCACCAGAAGCACCGACATCACCATGACCATGTAGATGACGGCCATCGCGTCGATCGAATAGACCGGCCGGACACCGCCGGCGAACACGTTGTAGTAGAGCGCGACAACGAGTGTTTGTGAGCCGCCGCCGGAGAGCAGGAAGGCGAGCTCGAAATTGGAGATGGTATTCACAAGCACCAGAAGCCCGGCGGTGAGAATGCCGGGCACCATCAGAGGCAGCAGCACGCGGCGGAATATCTGCAGCCGGGTCGCGCCGAGCATCGACGCGCTCCATTCGAGATTGAGACTGATCTGCTCGAAGAAGGGCAACAGGATGAAGACCGCGAGCGGCACCATCGGCACCAGGACGGCAAGGATGACACCCAATACGGTTCCACCGATTCCGAATTTGTACAGCGTTGTTGCGAGCGGAATGCCGTAAGTCATCTGCGGAATGAGCAGTGGCAAGAAATACAGCAGCAGCAAAGCCGGTTTGGCGCGGAAGTTACGCCGCGCCAAAATATAGGCGGCGGGGAATCCTATCGCGAGCGCGATGAACACGACCGCCAGCGCGATAAACAGCGTGATAAACAAAACCTGCCCCAACTCGAAATTCGTCCAGGCATAGGTGAACCAGTCGGTTGTGAAGGCCGGCGGCAGTGGCTTGCCGAACCAGCGCTTGGCGAACGCGCTCACCACGACGTGGCTGACGATACCGGCAAGGTTGAGAATGAACCCCAGCAAGAAGATGTAGATGACGAGCTTCCAGGCGCGGCCACGCATTGGTTGCCCCTACCGCTTACCGACGCCCACGGTCGTCGCAATCGTCATGCGGCGACGGACCAGTATGATGATAATGAGCGCTGCCAACTGGCACAGGCCCATGATGACGGCGACAGCGGACGCATAGGACATGTCGTAAAGCTCAAACGCCTGCTGATATGCGGCAATCGAGATAGTCCGCGTCGAGCCGGCCGGCTGCCCCACCATCACGGCGGACGGAAATACCGCGAAGCTCATGACGAAAACGAGCGCAAAGGCGATCGCAAGCCCCGGGGCGATCAAAGGCAACATGACGCGCCGGAATATCGTCCATGGCCCTGCCCCCAGCATTCGTGCAGAGTTCTCAAGGCTCGGATCAATGCCCGAGATATAACCGAGCAGCATAAGGAAGCAGAACGGAAAGTTCTGCATGAACAGCGAAAGAATGACGCCGATGAAATTATGCGTGAGCTCGAGCGGCTCCTTGATAATGTCGGCGCCGAGCAGCATCTGGTTCAGCCAGCCATTAGTGCCGTAAAAGCCGAGAATGCCTTCGGACAGGAAGATGACGCCGAGCGAAATCGGTAGAACAAGGATGGTGGTGATCGTGCGTTCCATCCAGATGCCGCGCCGCATGCCGTAGGCAAAAAAAAGCGCAAGCAGGACAACGACGACGCTGTTCGGAAGCGCAAGCGCGAATGTCGTCTTGATCGTAGTGTATTGGTACGGATCGGTGAAGAACGAGACGTAGTTCTTGATGCTCCAGGCCTCGCCTTTGAGCGGCTGCAGGCTGGCATAGACCCCGTAGAGAAACGGATAGACGAACATCACGATGACGTAGAGCAGCGAGGGCAAGAGGCAGACGATCGCGAGAAGATCGAGTTCGCTGCGGCTGTCGGTGCGGGCCAAAGCCATGATGCTTACTCCCGCGGCAGAACAACAAGTTTGTCGGGCGGCAGAGTCACATCGACGGTATCGCCCAGCGCGAGCTTTTCCGTGGTGCGTACCCAGACCCGCGTCTGGCCCTCCGCCATAACGGCGGCCTCAAGCTCGCGGCCGAGATATTCGACGAGTTCGACGTTGCCGCGTAGTACGTTTTGGCCATCTGGCGCGGCGCCGACACGAATATCGTCAGGCCTAATAGCCATGACGGCGTTGCCGGAGCTGGCGAAGCCATTGGCGCGGGCGCGCAACCGCCGGCCCTTGGCGACGCCCTCTATATAGCCGCCGGCGCCTTCGCCAAGCTCAACATCGAAGAAATTGCGAAACCCCATGAAGTCGGCGACGAACACATTGGCCGGACGGTCGTGGATCTCTTGCGGCGTTCCGGCCTGCATCAAAAGGCCATCACGCAGAACGACGATGCGGTCGGACAGGGACAACGCTTCGGCCTGATCGTGCGTGACGTAAATTGAAGTCAGGCCCAGTCGCGTATGCAACTGCTTGATCTCGGCGCGCATCTCGACGCGCAATTTGGCATCGAGGTTCGACAAGGGCTCATCGAACAGCATCAGACGGGGATGCAAAACGAGTGCGCGTGCGATCGCTACACGCTGTTGCTGACCGCCAGATAATTGCCCGGGATAGCGCTCTTCGTAGCCGGACAGCCGCACCAGGCCGAGCATCGTCCCCACCCGCTCCTTGATCTCTGCGGCAGGCTTACGCTGCAGCGACAGGCCGAATGCAACATTGTCGAAGACGGTTAAATGCGGAAACAACGCATAGTTCTGGAACACCATGCCGAAGCCGCGCTTTTCCGGCAGGAGATCGTCGATGCGTTGATCGTCGAGCCAGATTTCGCCTTCGGTCGGCGGCACGAGGCCGGCAATGATGCCAAGCGCCGT
>DAISKM010000585.1:0-2637 GCA_036820945.1 Pseudolabrys sp. | reverse complement strand
GGCCGCGCGAAAGCATCGAAATCCGCACGATGGCATTTTTTTAGGGGCGCGCACCACGGAAGTCCTGCGCATCAATATCTGGCATTTCCGGGTGTTCGCGGGAAGGGAATCGCGTCGCGCACGTTGGAGAGGCCCGTGACATAGGCAATTGTGCGCTCGAAGCCGAGGCCAAAACCTGCGTGCGGCACGGTACCGTAGCGGCGCAGATCTCGGTACCAGCCGTAGTGTTCTTTGTCGATGCCGCGTTCCGCCATGCGCGCATCTAGTATCTCGAGGCGCTCCTCGCGCTGGCTACCGCCGATGATCTCACCGATCCCGGGTGCCAACACATCCATAGCAGCGACTGTCCTGCCGTCGTCATTCGCGCGCATGTAGAACGCCTTGATGTCCTTCGGGTAGTTCATCACGATCACTGGCTTCTTCACATGCTTCTCTGTCAGATAGCGCTCGTGTTCAGACTGCAGGTCCATGCCCCAACTTACTGGGAACTCGAATTTCTCCTTTGCCCGCTCAAGCACGGCGATCGCCTCGCCGTAGTCCATGCGGACGAACTCCGAGTTGACGATCCCCTGCAGCTTCGCCACCAGGCCCTTCTCGATCCGCTCGTCAAAGAAGGCGAGATCTTCCTGGCTTTGCTCCAACAGAGCTTTGAAGGTGAACTTCAGTAGATCCTCTGCCAGCGTTGCATTATCCAAAAGATTGGCGAAAGCGATCTCCGGCTCGATCATCCAGAACTCGGCGAGGTGGCGACTAGTGTTAGAATTTTCCGCACGGAACGTCGGCCCGAACGTATAGACCTTAGAGAGCGCGAGGCAGTATGCCTCCACGTTAAGCTGCCCCGACACCGTCAGGAACGCTTCACGGCCAAAAAAATCTTGCACGAAATCGACCTGGCCCTGCGGCGTCCGCGGCAGATTGGCGAGGTCCAGCGTCGATACCCGGAATAGTTCGCCCGCGCCTTCCGCGTCGGACCCAGTGATGATCGGCGTATTGACCCAGAGAAAGTTGTTCTGGTCAAAAAACCGATGGATCGCCCGCGCCAGGGTGTGTCGCACCCTAGTAGTTGCCGCAATCACGTTTGTGCGCGGCCGAAGATGCGCGACCTCGCGCAGGAACTCTAGCGAATGTGGCTTCGGTTGGATCGGATACGTGTCGGGGTCGTCCACCCACCCGATCACCGTAATCGCGCTCGCCTGCATTTCGAACGGTTGGCCCTTGGCAGGCGACGGGACGATCATTCCCGTCGCCTCTATCGCGCAACCGGTCGTAAGTTTCAGCACCTCATCACTATAATTGGGCAATGTGTTCGGCGCGACCACTTGCACCGGATGAAACGACGATCCATCCGAAAGGTGCACGAACGAAATGCCCGCCTTCGAATCCCGCCGCGTGCGTACCCAGCCTTTCACCGTGACCGGCCCATCCTGCGGTGCCTTGCCGGCCAAGATCCAGCGAACGCTCAATACTTTATCGTCCATTGATCAAGAGTTATCCCTGGTCGTTAGGGCGAGAGATTTATCACGCTTGCCGCACAACGGTAATCCTTAGCCGCTCATGTCCGCTTTGGGTCAAAAGCAGACATTTGCGCTGCAAAACGTCATGTCCGCTTTACCCCAAAAGCAGACATGTGCAATGCACGCGGCTATGTCTGCTTTGGGCCAATAGCGGGCATTGGCAGCGCTAAACATCGGGCTACTTATTCAATCACCTCATCGGCGCGGGCGAGCAAGGTTGGCGGCACTGTCAGACCAAGCCCCTTGGCTGTCTTGAGATTAATTACCAGCTCGAATTTGGTGGGCTGCTCGACGGGGAGGTCCCCAGGTTTCGTGCCATGGAGAATCCTGTCAACATAGTCGGCCGCACGCCGGTACTGATTGGGGATGTTGGGTCCATAGGACATCAGACCGCCCGCTTGGACGTTCTCACGAACGCCGTACATCGTCGGCAATTGAGCACCTAACGCCAAAGTATTGATGAGATCCCGGTTAGTGTTCACAAGAGGGTCGACGCAGACATAAAGTGCTTCGGCGTGACCTTTGAGCGTCTCGAAAGCGTGCGCGATATTCTCTGCTCGTTGGATTTCGAGTGTGACGACCGTGAGGCCGAGCGTGCTCGCCGCGGAATGAACCTCGCGCAATTCCAACACAGCGGCGGGGTTTCCAACATTGGCCATAATCGCCAAGCCGCCAAAATTGGGTACGACCTCGCGAAAAAGTTCGAGTCGCTTGGCAGCCATATCTATGAACTGGTTCGATAATCCAGTGACGTTGCCACCCGGCCGTGCGAGACTTGCGACGAGGCCGGTGCCAACCGGGTCGTTCGCTGCAGCGAAGACAATCGGGATGACGGACGTTGCTTCCTTAGCCGCAATAATTGCTGCGGTTCCTTGGGTGACAATGACATTCACCCTCAGCCGGACGAATTCAGCCGCGATCTCCCGATAGCGCTCGTTGCGTCCCTCCGCCCACCGATATTCGATGGCAATATTTTGACCCTCGGTCCAACCGAGTTCGCGCAGGCGCTGCACAAAGCCGGCCACCCGTGGGGCGTCGACCGAAGGCGTGGCCGAGCCTAGGAGCCCGACGGTGGGCAGCCCGGGCCGCTACGCGCTCTACGGGATGGATCAGCTCCTCGATC
>DAISKM010000584.1:0-2639 GCA_036820945.1 Pseudolabrys sp. | reverse complement strand
CTTCCAGCAGATCCGCGCCGGCAATACCGCGATCTTTGCATTCGTGCTGGCGGTGGTGTTCGTCTTCCTGGTGCTGGCAGCGCAATTTGAAAGCCTGACGCTGCCCGCGGCCGTCATCATGATCGTGCCCATGTGTCTGATCGCTTCGATCGTGGGCGTCGTGCTGCGTGGGCAGGACAACAATATTCTCACCCAGGTAGGCTTCGTCGTGCTCATCGGGCTTGCGGCGAAGAATGCCATCCTGATCGTCGAATTTGCCAAGCAACTCGAGGACGGCGGTCGCAGCATCTATGACGCCGCCGTTGAAGCCGCGCATCTGCGGCTGCGGCCAATCCTGATGACGTCATTTGCCTTCATCCTCGGGGTGACGCCGCTGGTGTGGGCCGTGGGTGCGGGTTCCGAGCTCAGGCAGACGCTCGGCACGGCGGTATTCTCCGGAATGATCGGCGTTACTGCCTTTGGACTGATCTTCACACCCGTATTTTACGTGGTGTGGCGCTGGATTGCGGTGCACCTTTCCGTGCGCCGTCGGAAGCGGCAACATGCAAGTACATTGAAGCCCTGATTGCTCCGTGATCCCTCATGCCAGTGAAATTCGGGTTCGGCCAGCCCCTGAGACGCAAGGAAGACAACCCGCTGTTGCGCGGGGCAGGGCGCTATATCGCCGACATTGAACAGGCAAATCCTTTGCACGCTGTCGTGGTGCGCTCGCCGCATGCGCACGCCCGATTTCGCATCGTCAATGCAACGCGCGCGGGCGGGATGCCGGGCGTGCGCCTGGTGCTGACCGCTGCCGATATTCCGCACCTGGGACCATTGCCGACGCCCGGCACCGTTCCGAACGTGGAGATCAAGGTGCCGAACTATCCGATCCTCGCGAGGGAGGAGGTTCGACATGTTGGCGATGCGGTCGCCTTTGTGGTGGCTGACAGCATCGATCAGGCAAAGGACGCGGCGGAAGCGCTCGAGATCGACTGGCAGACATTGCCACACGTCATAGGTGCTGTTGCAGCCCTTCAGCGCGGCGCGGCACAAGTGTGGGAGGACCGGCCCGGCAATCTCGCTTTTGAAGTCGAGGCTGGCGATGCAGCCGCGACAAAAGAGGCCTTTGCCAAGGCCGCGCAAATCGTCGAGTTGACCATCGTCAATCAGCGTCTGGTGACCAATTATCTCGATACCCGCGGCGTGATCGCCGAATTTGACGGTGAGCGCCATACGCTGACGCTCAGCAGCCAGGGCAGTCACATCATCCGCGACATCATCGCCGGCGACGTGATGAAGCTGCCGCTGGAAAAGATGCGCGTGATCACCCCCGAGGTGGGTGGCGGCTTCGGCACCAAGCTTTTTCCCTATCGCGAGTACGCGCTTGCCGCGGTCGCTGCAGAGCGGTTGCGCCGTCCGGTCAGATGGATTTGCGAGCGCATCGAGCATTTTCTCGGTGACAGCCACGGCCGTGACAACATCTCCACGGCTCGGCTCGCGGTCGACGAAAAAGGACGATTCCTTGCGCTCGAGCTCGATATTATCGCTGACATGGGGGCGTATCTCTCGTGTTACGCGCCATACATTCCGTGGCTCGGGGTCGGGATGGCAACCGGTCCCTATGACATTCCGGCCGCTCACGTGCGGCTGCGCGCGGCCTATACCAATACGGTCCCGGTTGATGCCTATCGCGGCGCTGGCCGACCGGAGGCGTCTTACCTCATGGAACGCGTTGTCGACGCGGCAGCGCACGACCTCGGCATTGCCCCGGATGTCTTGCGCCGGAAAAATCTGATCCGGCAAAAAGCACTGCCCTACAAGACTCCCACCGGAAAAGTTTACGATTCGGGCGACTTCGCCGGCACGCTCGCGCGCGCGCAGGAACTCGCGGACTGGGACGGCTTCAACAAACGTGCGGCGCAATCGCGGCGCGCTGGCAGGCTACGCGGCATTGGCATCGCCACCTACGTCGAGGCTTGCGGCAACAATGGTCCCGAAACCGCAAGCCTGAACCTTGATCCCGACGGCGGTGTGACCTTGTTGATCGGCTCGCAATCGACCGGCCAGGGGCATGCCACATCGTATTCGCAGCTCGTTGCAGAACGGCTGGACCTTCCGCCCAAGCGTGTGCGCGTCATCCAGGGCGATACCGATCGGATAAGGAGTGGCGCGGGCACCGGTGGATCGAGCTCGATCCCTGTCGGCGGCGTTTCGGTCGATCGTGCCACCAGGAAGCTCGCCGAGCAGATCAAGGAGATCGCGGCCGATGTTCTGGAAGCGGCCATAACCGACCTCGAAATCGTGGACGGCAGTGTGCGGATTGCCGGCACCGACCGCGCGATCACATTCGCCGATCTTGCGGCGCATCCGCGCGCCGCCGCGGACAAGTTGCGCGCGGCGGAAGAGTTTGGCGTCGAGCCGCCGACTTATCCAAACGGCACCCACATCGCCGAAGTCGAAATCGATCCGGACACCGGCGGCACGAGCATCGTGCGTTATGTTGTTGTCGATGACTTTGGCGCAACGCTCAATCCGCTCCTGCTCGAGGGCCAGGTGCATGGCGGAACGGTGCAGGGTATCGGCCAGGCGCTGATGGAGGACACGGTATACGAGTCGGCGACAGGTCAATTGCTCAGCGCGAGTCTCATGGACTACCC
>DAISKM010000583.1:0-2644 GCA_036820945.1 Pseudolabrys sp. | reverse complement strand
GGCCGGATGCCGCCGAGGTCGCGGATTATCGCGCGCATGTCGATGCGGCGGTTGAACGCCTGATTGCCGAGGTGTCCGCGGCGGCTGCCGAGCGTGTGTTTACGATCGTCGAGATCGGATTGCACCACGAGCAACAGCACCAGGAATTGATGATCACCGATATTCTCCACGCCTTTGTGCAGAATCCGACTGACCCCGTCTACGATCCGAAATGGCAGCCGCCGCACGCGACGCAAGGCCCGCGCGGGTTTGTCGAGGTGCCCGCGGGAATTCATGCGATCGGCCATGATGGCGATGGCTTTTGTTTCGATAACGAGTTGCCTTTCCATGATGAGCTGATCCCGCACGTCCGCATTGCGCGGCACCTGGTCACGAACGCCGAGTGGATCGAATTCATCGAAGCGGGCGGTTACCAGACTCCATCGCTCTGGCTCTCCGATGGCTGGGCGACGGTGCAGACGGAAGGCTGGCAGGCGCCCGACTACTGGCGCGAGAAGGACGGCGCCTGGCATTCGATGACGCTTGCCGGTCTCAAGCCGGTTGATCCTGCGTCACCCGTTCACCATATCAGCTACCACGAGGCGGATGCCTTTGCGCGTTTTGCGGGAAGGCATCTTCCGAGCGAAGCCGAGTGGGAGGTCGCGGCGCGCGCCAATGTGATGGCGGATGCTTTCGGCATTGTGTGGCAATGGACGCGCAGCGCTTATCTGCCATATCCGGGCTATCGGGCGGCCGAAGGCGCGCTCGGAGAGTACAACGGCAAGTTCATGGTCAACCAAATGGTTCTGCGCGGCTCATCGCTTGCGACTCCTGACGGTCATGAGCGCGTGAGCTACCGGAATTTCTTTTATCCGACGGCGCGTTGGCAGTTCAGTGGCCTGCGGCTGGCCGAGTTTGTATGAGGGCGTCATGGTTGCAGCAGTAATAGCACGCAAGCGTTTCCAACAGCGTGCCGAGGTCTCCGAGTTTGAAACCGATGTGCTCGAGGGCTTGAACGCAATTCCCAAGCACCTGCCGGCGAAATATTTCTACGATGCAGCCGGCTCCCGATTGTTCGAGCGCATTACCGAGCTTCCCGAGTATTACCCGACTCGCTGCGAAATGCGGATTCTGCGCCGACATGCTGCCGACATCGCCAACATGATTCCCTCTGGCGCGGCCTTGGTGGAATTCGGCAGCGGCTCAAGCAGAAAGGCGCGGATTTTGCTGAAGGCGGCAGCGACGAAACTGGCCGCCTATGTGCCGGTCGATATCTGCGGCGAAATGATCGAGCAGGAAGCGGCGGAACTGCGAATCGATTTTCCGCAGGTGAAGATTCTGCCGGTTACGGCCGATATCTGTAAGCCATTCAACCTGCCGGCAGAGGCCAAGCAGGCCGCCGCGCGGGTGGGATTTTTCCCAGGTTCGACCATCGGCAATTTCGAGCCGCACGAGGCTTCGGGTTTCCTACGCAACGCGGCGAATATTCTGGGACGCGGCGCTCTGCTGATTATTGGCGTCGATCTCATCAAATCGGCCGATATCCTCAACGCCGCTTACAACGATGCAGAACGCGTCACAGCGCAGTTCAATCTCAACCTGTTGACTCGAATTAACCGCGAGCTTGACGGCAACTTCCAGCTCGACACGTTCGAGCATCACGCCTTTTACAACCGTGAGCGTCATCGGGTCGAAATGCATCTCGCCAGCCTCAAACGGCAAAAAGTGAAGGTCGCAGGGGACACGATCGATTTTCGCGCCGGCGAAACCATTCATACCGAGAACAGCTACAAGTACAGCATCGAGTCGCTGTCGGCGCTCGCGCGGGGCGTGGGCTGGCTGCCGGTCGCGACATGGATGGACTCGCGCAAGTATTTTTCCCTCCAGACGTTCAAACTCGGCGTGTGACTTGCTCGACTTGCTTGGCCTGCGCTAAGCGTTGCGGCTGGCCATTCTCGGGGCCGGACGCAGTCATCAAGCAAGGCAGGGCTCATGAAGATCGTCGGTTTTGAATCCAACGGCGTACGGCTGGGCGTGATCGATGGCGATGACGTCGTCGATTTACAGATTGCAGATGCAAATATGCCCAACGAACTCGGCGAACTGTTGCGCCGGGGCGATGGCGATCTCAAACGCGTCGCCGACATTGCCAGAAAGGCGCCCAGCTCGGCGCGTCGGTCGCTGAGCGGACTGACCTACGCATTGCCAGTGGCGCGGCCCGGAAAAATCATTTGCCTCGGGTTAAACTATCTCGAGCACGTCAAGGAAGGCCCGCAACGCGATAACATTCCAAAATTTCCATCAATTTTTTTCCGGGTCATCACGTCCATGGTTCCGCATTTACAGCCGATTGTGCGTCCGAAGGACTCGATTCAACTCGATTACGAAGCCGAGATGGTCGCGATAGTCGGCAAGCGCGCGAAGCGTCTCACCATGGCCAATGCGATTGATTGCATTGCCGGTTACTCCTGCGCGAATGAAGGATCGGTGCGTGAATTCCAGCGCCACACCACGCAGTGGGGTATAGGCAAGAATTTTGATCGCACGGGCGGCTTCGGCCCCTGGATGGTCACGGCGGATGAACTGCCGCCGGGCGGCAAGGGTTTGAAAATCATGAGCCGCCTCAACGGCAACACCATGCAATCCGACAACACCGAGAACATGA
>DAISKM010000582.1:0-2646 GCA_036820945.1 Pseudolabrys sp. | reverse complement strand
GGTTTGAGCGTTCGCGGTGGGGCGCTCAGATCGTCGACGCCGTCAAGCGGGGTCTCGAACGCGATCCCAAAAGTCTGCCGCGCCTCGAGCGCTTCAAGCCGGCACCCAACGGGGCGGCGACGGTCGAACTGCTCAAAGTCTTGCTTCGCATGACCTCTGAACGACATGGCGTTGCAGCCAAGATCATTGCGACCGTCGAGGACCTCGACCGAATTGCAGCCAACGACGAGGCTGATGTGCCGGCCCTGAAAGGCTGGAGACGCGAGCTGTTTGGCGACAAGGCGCTTGCGCTCAAGCAAGGCCGGCTTGCTCTCGCCGTGGATAAGGGACGCGTGGTTACGGTTGAAAAAAATTGAAAAATACTGCGGTCATCCCCGCGCAACCGGGATCCAGCGTTATTGGGTCGCTGCTTTCGCGGGGACGAACGATCAACCGGTACCTACGTCTCGATGGCCGGCTCGCGGCCAATCAGCCGCGCCAGCTGGCGTAGTCGGCCAGCCAATCGTTCGCTAGTGAGCTCACTGTATGAGCCGGTCATCTTGAGGATCAGCGTGCCGCGCTTGACATACATTGGGGTCTTGGGAAGCACACCGGCCTGCCCCGCAGTGAGGAGATAAGCGACCCGCATCGCGGCGCCCAAAACGCGCGCACGATCCAGCATGCGCGTTGTGGCAAGCTCGCGCAGCCGTGGCGACAGTTCCTCTTCGCTCAGCCCCGCGTGGCGGAAATAAACCGACAGCGCGAGAAACGCCCTCCCGGGGTGATCAATGGCCACGAAAGAACCGTGCGCGATGATGTTCATCGACTGCTCACCGCGGTAGTCAGGATGCGCGCGCCAGCCAATATCTGCCAGCAGGCAGGCGGCGTGACGCAGGCGGCGCTCGTCGGCGCTTTCGTCCAAGCCCGACGAGCCGATGAATCGGTCGGTCCAGGCAATCAATTCCTCGCCATGGCGCGGAGAACGGGATCGCAGCACGTTCAGGTCCGCCGCCGCCGAGATGAGCGGATCCTTCGCGCGTTCCCGCTTGTTCAGTAGCGAGTACAGCAAGCCTTCGCGCACGCCGAGGACGGAAATGACAACCTGCTTCGGCTTGATGGTATGGACCAGGTTCTCCATCACAATCGCGGCGTAAGAGAGCAACGGGCGGCGCGCAGTATTCACAACTTCAATTTTCGACAAGGTCTCGGGATCGACGTGGTGCACAAGCCTGAAAAATTCTTGCGCCTCGCGCGCGGAAATACGGTAGTTGTGCATGACGTGAAACGGATAACCGGTCTGCCACATGTGCAGCCGCGCCAGCGCGCGCCAGGTCCCACCGACTGCATAGAACGTTCGGTCTTCGCCGTCGTGCAGCATGTCGAGGTTCTCGAAAGCCTCCTCGACGAATTTCTCAGCTTTTTTGAGCGATTTGCCGGTGATGTCCTGGAGCGCAAGTCCGCCAAGCGGCAACGTCACTCCGCCGCGCACGTGTGAACCATGCACGTCGACGAGTTCGAGGGAGCCGCCGCCAAGGTCACCAACTATGCCGTCGGGCTTGTGAATTCCGGACACGATGCCAAGCGCGGTGAGATGCGCCTCGCGCTTTCCGGAAAGAATCGTGATTCGCGTGCGGCAAATGCGTTCGGCTTCAGCGATGAAATCGCGGCCATTGCGCGCGTCGCGGCAGGCCGCCGTGGCAATCGCCCAGATACGCCTCACGTGCAGGATATCGCACAAGGCACGGAAGCGGCGCAGCGCATCGAAGGCCGTGTCGATGGCGTCCGCCGGCAACAAGCCGGTCGACTGAACCTGTCGTCCCAGCCCTGCTAATACTTTCTCGTTGAAAATCGGCGTTGGCGAACGCGTCAGCCCCTCGTAAATGACGAGCCGGATTGAATTCGAGCCGATGTCGATGACGGCGATCGACGGGCCGTGATCCAGGCGGCCTTTCGCCGAGGCGGCGAGTGCCGATGAACGTTTACGCCCCTTCGACGAGGCGGCGTATAAGGCTGCGCGGCGGCGATTCTTTGAGCGATTTTCCACGGCCCGACAGACTCGGATTGGTCATGAAATATTTGTGGGCGTTGAAGGGTTCTTCGCCCGAGGCCGCCTTTATGCGCGTGGAACTGCCGTCCGGCAAGAGCTTCCAGCTTTGCTCGTTGTCCTTGAAATTGGCCACCATAATTTGGCCGAGAACCTGTTCGTGCACGGTCGGATTGAGAATCGGACAAAGCACCTCGACCCGGCGGTCAAGGTTACGCGGCATCATGTCCGCCGAGGAAATATATATCGCCGACTTCGGGTGCGGCAGTGCGTGGCCCGAACCAAAGCAATAGATGCGGCCGTGCTCGAGAAACCGGCCAACGATCGATTTCACGCGAATGTTTTCCGACAGCCCGGGCACTCCCGGCCGCAGGCAGCAGATGCCGCGAACGACAAGATCGATGGAAACCCCCGCAGCCGATGCATCGTAAAGGGCGTCGATGATTCCCGGATCGACCAGCGCGTTCATTTTCATCCAGATCGCCGCAGGCTTGCCTGCCTTCGCATGCGCGATCTCCTGCGCGATGTGCTCAAGAATGCGCTTGCGCAGATTGATCGGCGAGATGGCCATGCGTTCGAGCTCGGCCGGCTCCGCATAACCGGTGATGTAGTTGAAGATACGC
>DAISKM010000581.1:0-2652 GCA_036820945.1 Pseudolabrys sp. | reverse complement strand
GCAATATCAATACACGCTGGTCTCCACCGACCGCGACGAAGTCATCGAATGGTCAGACAAGTTGATGCGACGCCTGCGTGGAAATTCTGTGTTCCGTGAAGTTGCATCCGAAGCGCAGGAGGGCGGTCCGCGGGTGCAGGTGGACGTTGACCGCGAGCAGGCCGGACGGCTCGGTGTCTCGATGCAGAGCGTCACCGACACGCTTAACGATGCGTTCGGTCAAAGGCAGGTTTCCACAATATACGGCCAGGCCAACCAATATCGCGTCATTCTTGAGGCTCAACCGAGGTATCAACAGGACCCGAATGCGCTGTCGAAATTGTACGTCACGGGCACCAATACATCGACCGGCACGGTCGCAACCGTCGGCAACACGGCGACCGGAACAACCAATACCAACACCACCGCCACGCCTAACGCGGTGACCAGCAGCAACCAGGTGCCCCTGTCTTCATTCGCGCGTTTCGTCCCGACATCGGCCCCACTTGCCATCGCCCATCAGGAGCAGTTTCCGTCCGTCACCATCAGCTTCGATCTGGCGGAAGGCTATGCACTTTCTGACGCGGTCGCGGCCATCCGCGCCGCCGAACGCGACATCGGGATACCGTCGTCAGTGACGGGCAGTTATTTCGGCGATGCCGCTGAATTCGCCAAATCCCTGGCTGGCGAGCCGTGGCTCATCCTTGCTGCGGCGATCGCGATCTACATCGTGCTCGGCGTTTTGTACGAGAGTTTCATTCATCCGCTCACGATTCTTTCCACATTGCCTTCCGCGGGTGTTGGCGCGCTGCTGGCGCTGATGCTGTTCGGCTACGATCTCTCGGTCATCGCATTGATCGGCATCGTATTGTTGATGGGCATTGTAAAGAAGAACGCGATTCTGATGATCGACTTCGCGATCGACGCCGAGCGGTACCAAGGCCTTTCGCCGGAAGAGTCCATCGTGCAGGCGGCGCTGTTGCGCTTCCGACCGATCATGATGACGACCCTGGCAGCCCTCTTCGGCGCATTGCCGCTGGCGCTCGAAAGCGGCACGGGGTCCGAACTGCGCAACCCGCTTGGCGTTACCATCATCGGCGGATTGCTGCTCTCCCAGTTGCTGACGCTGTACACTACTCCGGTGATTTACCTTTACATGGAACGTCTGCGCGCGCGTCTTGCGCCCGCGCCATCCAGCCCGCCGCCTCGCCGGCTAGGCCGCCCAGCCCGGGGCCAGCCGTGAATTTTTCGTACCCCTTCATTCGCCGGCCGATCGGCACGACGCTGTTGGCCATCGGCCTGTTTCTCGTCGGCGCTGTCGCCTATACCTTTCTTCCGGTCGCAAGCCTGCCGAGTGTCGAATTTCCGACGATTAACATTACCGCTAACTTGCCTGGCGCCGATCCGAACGTAATGGCGGCCACGGTCGCCGCTCCAATTGAACGACGAGTGGGCGAGATTTCCGGGGTGACCGAACTGACTTCGGTCACCACGCTCGGTCAGTCGCGCATCACCGTACAGTTCGACCTGAGCCGCAGCATCGAGGGCGCGGCTCGCGACGTGCAGGCGGCGCTTAACGCTGCACTCAGTGACTTGCCTACGGACATGCCGCAATTGCCGACATTCCGTAAAGCCAACCCGGCCTCGGCTCCTATCCTGATCCTGGCGCTGACCTCAAAAACCATGCAGCCGAGCGCAATCTATGACGTTGCCGACAGCATCATTGCCCAACGTTTGTCGCAGGTCGATGGCGTAGCCGATGTCACGGTGGCCGGATCCGAACAGCCGGCTATCCGCGTGCGCGTTGATCCGGCACGCTTGTCGGCCATGGGACTATCGATGGAGGACGTGCGCACAGCGATTTCAAATTCCAACGCCGCCGGCCCAATCGGCGCCTTCGATGGCGACAAGCGCGCGGTGACCATCGGCATCAACGATCAGCTGCGCAACGCCAACGAATACGATCCGTTGGTGGTGAAGACGGCAAACGGCACCGTCATCCGCCTGTCAAGCATTGCCACGATCCGCCCGAGCGTGCGCAACAGCCGTGCCGCCGGCTGGTTCAACCGGGATCCTTCAGTCCTCCTCGTTATCACCAAGCAGGGCGATGCCAACGTCATCGAGACGGTCGATCGCATCAACGAGCTTTTGCCTGAACTTCGACAGTGGGTGCCGGCCGGCCTCGATATTTCGGTATTAACCGACCGCACGCAAACGATCCGCGCGAGTGTGCGCGACATGCAGCTTACGCTCGCCGCCACCATCGTTCTGGTGATGCTGGTCGTATTTCTTTTTCTGCGGCGCGCGGCGCCCACTGCGGCAGCCGGCGTCACCGTGCCGCTGGCTCTCTCGGGCACCTGCGCGGCAATGTGGGTCGCCGGCTTCTCCATTGACAACTTGTCGCTGATGGCGCTGGCGGTGAGCGTGGGTTTTGTTGTCGATGACGCCATCGTCATGATCGAAAACGCTTTCCGTCATCTCGAGCGGGGAGCGTCGCCCCTGCGGGCGACCTTGGTGGGCGCAAGGCAAATCGGCTTCACCGTTATTTCGATTTCGATTTCGCTGATAGCCGCATTCATTCCGCTCCTGTTCATGGGCGGGATCGTCGGGCGGATGTTCCGGGAGTTTTCAGTAACGCTTGCGTTTGCGATTGCCATTTCCACGGTGGTGTCG
>DAISKM010000580.1:0-2654 GCA_036820945.1 Pseudolabrys sp. | reverse complement strand
CGACACCGCTTTGTCCTCCAGAGATGACTATGAGCCTGGACATGGCCGGGGCGCCTGCTTTTCCCCAATGCAATCAGGAATATACAAGCGGGCAGGAACCATCGCCCGCCAATCTCATTGTTGGACCAGAGAATTGCCTCGATATGTGGGTCGTACGAGGCTGCGAGAGGGTTGGACAATGCACTTATCGGGCGAAAGTCTTCTCGTGATTTTGTTGGTGGGTCTTGTTGCCGGCTGGCTCGCCGGAAAAATTGTCGAGGGCAGCGGATTCGGCCTGATCGGCGATATAGCCATCGGGATCGTCGGAGCCCTGATCGGCAGCTGGTTGATGCCCAAGCTGGGTATTCGTATCGCCAGTGGAATCGTGTCGTCGATTATCGTCGCGACGATCGGCGCGGTCCTTCTGCTGGCCATAGTAAGGCTCGCGACGGGCGCCTATCCGCGGCGTCGTTGGTGGCGATTGTAGGAGACGGTTGCCGGCTGTCGGACTTGGGCCCCTGTGGAATAGCGGGGACAGAAGCCGCAAATCGCACATCCTGTGACCCTCATCACAGTGGCCCTGCCGGAGCCGTTATAAGCCTCGGTTGATTTTCGGAGTGCTCTGGTGCTCTGAAAAAAGGGGCCGCTCGTCAGTCGACTGCGGCCCCAAAGAAGGCCACCGGCGGGGTGACGCCGGTGGCTGCCTACTACCAAAAAAGCCCGGCCCCGCTTTTTTTGTGACGAAATTGTAGCAATCCCCAATTTTACCGTCGGCCGCTCACCTGTGGCTCATGTTGCGTGGCGGAAACGTCACCGACAATTTTGTCAACGCGCCCGCGCCGCTGAATCGTTTCGCTCTCAGTTATCGTCGATGGTGGCCCGCCACCGCTGCAAGGTCGACGAAAAATCAGAATCCCGTTTACCTAACGCACGATGCCGGAAGCTGTTACCTCCGCCGCATCCACCAGCTCAGGGCGAGCAGCGCGATCCCCAAGGCTCCGGAAAGCATGCCGTGCTTGGCGCGGATGCGCATGAGGCCTGTTTCGTGCCCCGGGAAAAATGTTGGCAGCGCATCCGCCGGCACGAGAAAATAAACCGCCGCGGCGACGACGAAGATAACGCCGAGAATAGTGACAATTGATTTCATTGGTGATCTCGCCTGATGAATGTGAGCCCGAGTACTCAGTATAGAAAGATGCGGCCTGCGCCAACAGATTACGACAACTTGCCGCCGGTCATCCGTTTCATGCGAATGATCTCCACGCAGGCGATAAAGATGAAGCCGCCCAGTAGCGAGATTGCGTCAAGAGCCGCCCGCAACCACCGTGCAAGTTGACCGATCATTGTCTCAGGTCTTTGTGCTGCATTCCCGCGCTCGTGCCAGCTTTGGTTTGAGTGTTCATACTGGGACGCCGATCGAAGTAGTCGTGCGAGGTCGGCGCGGAACTGCGAACGATCGGATGAATGCGCGATAAGCTCGGAAAAACCGGCAGACCATCCCTGCGGCCCGCCGGCAGACGCTCTCAGCGCTTGCGGTATGGATATTTCCCGCCAAGACCATCCTAGGGTCTTCAGGCTGTCGGATATGTCGCGATAGAAGCGATGACTGAAAACGTAGACGCCAACGGGCGAACCCACGGAAGCAATCTGTCTTAACCGTGAAACGGCAATTTCTGTCGTGCCGAAGCGCTCGGTCTTTCCGCCAAATGAAATAACGATCTCTTGCTCGAGAAGATCGATTTTTGTCGAGGATGCACGCTCCCTTCGTTCGTATAAAAGCTCAATCAGCTCCTCACTGCTGAGTGGCGCCCTTTCAACGCCTGCGACATCCTTTTCTAGGTCGATTATCTGCAGCCCTTCGGTCCCGGGCGCAGGAGCGTTTTCGTGGGCCGCAAGCATAATGAGGAGAATCAGAATGAGCAGCGCAAATATGTTCGCGGAGATGTCCGTCATCGCGGAAATATTGTGCGACACTGACATCACGAGCGCCCTCCCCGCAGCCGGCGCAGCAGGTCGTCGCAATGGGACGCGACAGGCTCGATCTTTGCAAACTGGCATTTTGAATCGATCCTGACCTGGCGCATTCGCCCGGGGCCATGCCGGCTAGCAATTGCCTCAAGTTGGAACGCCGTCTCAAAACCATTTGGTTCGATGAGGACCACGACTGCCTCATCGGCCTTGCGCATCTCCTCCAATATTCCAGGCAGCGCCTGGTCAAAGAAAATTTTGTCTACCGGGATCATGCGCGGCGATGAACGACCGACGATGAGGCCCCGTTCGGTAGCGATGAACGGCTCGACCTTCCTGTCGCCAAGTCGAAATACGACATTGTTTTGCAAAGCGCGCGACTGGTCGCGTTGCGGTATTGAGTGACGCGGCATGATAGGAAGAACTGCAATCACAGCGATGACGATAATCGCCGCTGCGCTGAGCAGAAGAGTGGTCCCGGCTGGCTTTCCGGAAATCGATGCGCTAGTGCTGGCGCGGGCGTAGCTGCGTCGCGCGGTTTCAAAGGAAACGGCAAATGCTTTCAAGCAAGCAAGCTCGCCATTCTTGTTGGCGCCGGCGTTCTTTGCCTGTCGGTTGGCTCGGCGACGGCGCAGCAGGTCTTTGCCTGCTACACGCTGCACAACGATCTCGCCAATTTCGACCGGCGTGCCCGCCAGGTCGCTCAC
>DAISKM010000579.1:815-2654 GCA_036820945.1 Pseudolabrys sp. | reverse complement strand
CGCGCGCAAAAGTTGGACCACCGAATGGCAGCGGACGAAATCACCGATCCAGACGTAGGGAACGATGAGCACCGGCCTGGCAGCACCTTGCTTGAAGTTCTGGCTCATCGACTGGTGCCGCACACCCCTTTATCCTGCTCTGAGGCCGCCGGGCAGCCGTTACCCTGAGCCATAGGTACCTGTCCAGTCGCGATTTTTACCCTATTCCGACCCATCGGCAGCCCTGAACATCGTAGGATTTGCACCGGGCGACGCGCTGGGGCAAAGGTTCTGTCTTGCGGCCATTGGGTGGCGAGGGCAGGGATGTTTTTGGTTACCGGCGGGGCCGGATTCATAGGGTCGAACATTGTCGCCAGCCTCAACGAAGCGGGATCGACCGACGTTGTGGTGAGCGATCTGCTGGGTCGCGACGACGCCAAATGGCGCAATCTGGCGAAGCACCAGGTTGCTGATCTTGTGCCGCCGAACGAACTGGCGGGCTGGCTTGAAAGCCGAAAGCTTGATGCTGTCATCCACATGGGCGCCATATCGGACACGACTGCAACCGATGGCGATCTCGTGATGGAAAACAATTTCCGCCTGTCACTGAGGCTGCTCGACTGGTGCACGACCACGCGAACGCCTTTTGTCTACGCCTCCTCGGCAGCGACGTATGGCGACGGCAGCCAGGGATTCGACGATGATTGGTCGATCAATGCATTGCGCGAGCTCAAGCCTATGAATCTCTACGGCTGGAGCAAGCACCTGTTCGACCTCGCGGTGGTCGACCGGTATTTGAAGAAAGAAAAGATGCCGCCGCATTGGGTCGGGTTGAAATTTTTCAACGTGTATGGTCCGAATGAGTACCATAAGGCGCACATGGCAAGCGTGCTGGCGAAAGTGTTCGATACAGCCAGGGCAGGAAGTCCCGTGCGCCTCTTCAAATCGCACCGCGAGGGTATCGCCGACGGCGATCAGCGACGCGATTTCATTTATGTCGATGATGCCGTTTCTGTGTTGCGCTGGCTGCTGGAGGCAACGGGGATAAACGGCATTTTCAATGTGGGTACCGGCAAGGCGCAAAGCTTCCGAGACATGATCGCCGCAATGTTCAAAGCGCTTCGTCTTCCCGTGAATATTGAATACATCGAGATGCCGGACACAATTCGCGGCCAGTATCAGTATTTCACCGAGGCGCGCATCGAACGGCTGCAGCGTGCGGGCTACAACGCTGGTTTCATGTTGCTCGAGGAGGCCGTAAACCGGTACGTCACAGGTTATCTCAACCGCGACGATCGTTATCGGTAGGACAATGTACGATTTCGACAAGCATCTTGCCGAGCTTTCCGATCAGACCGTGCTCTGTATCGGCGATCTGATGCTCGATGAATTTATCTATGGCGAGGTCTCGCGGATTTCGCCGGAGGCGCCAACGCCGGTCATCGCGGTCAAACGCACGGAATTGATGATCGGCGGAGCCGGCAACGTCGCTCGCAACCTGGTGGCCCTCGGCACGCGTTGCATATTCGTGGGAGCCGTCGGCGATGACGAAGCAGGCAGCGAGTTGACCAAGGCACTCGGCAACCATCCGCTGATCGAGTTTCATCTTGTTGTTGATGGAAGCCGTCAAACCACGCGCAAGGTACGTTTTGTATCGGAGCATCATTCGACGCATCTGCTCCGAGCGGATTGGGAAACGGCATCGTCGGTCGATGCCCGCAGTGAAGATGCGCTGATCGCGCATGTCATCAAGGCAATGCCGCGAGCAGGCGCCGTAGTGCTGTCTGACTATGCGAAAGGCGCGCTCACGCCGCGAGTGATCCGGTCCGTTATCGACGCTGCCAACGACCGCGGCAAGCC
>DAISKM010000579.1:0-805 GCA_036820945.1 Pseudolabrys sp. | reverse complement strand
GGCGTGTGGCTCGCGACGCGCTGGCCGACGCCGACGCCCTGCTGCTCGAGGACTACAACAAAGGGGCGCTGCCCCCCGCCATCATCGCCCAGCTGATGGACGCGGCCCGCCGCCGTGGCATTCCCATCGTGGTGGATCCCAAGGCCCGTGACTACAGCATCTATCGGGGTGCGACCGTCATTACACCGAACCGGCAGGAACTCGCCGACGCGACGCACAGCCTCGCTCGGAGCGACGATGAAATTGCCGATGCGGCTGCAAAACTGTGCGGGGCTCTGGCCGCAAAGGCGGTGCTGGTGACGCGCAGCGAGGCAGGGATGACGCTGGTCAACAATGGAGCGTCCGTTCACGTGCCAGCATATCCCGTGCGCGTGCGTGATGTTTCCGGTGCGGGCGATACCGTTGTAGCCGTTGTTTCCGCGATGCTCGCAATGGGTGCGGATTTCGAATCCGCCATGCGGGCCGCCAATGCGGCTGCCGCCGTCGTGGTCGGCAAGCGCGGTACCGCAACGGCATCCGTTGCCGAGTTGCGTTCTCGCATTCTCCCCTCAGCGACGCTGGCGCCTGAAGAGAAAATTGTCTTCGACTGGGCGGTTCTTGACGAGCATCTTGCCGAGTGGCGCAAGCAAGGCCTGCGCGTGGGTTTTACCAACGGCTGCTTCGATCTGCTTCACCCGGGTCACGTCAAGCTTCTGGCTGGCGCGCGTGCGTCCTGCGACCGTCTGGTGATCGGGCTCAACGGCGACGCTTCTGTAACGCGTTTGAAGGGGACGGGCCGGCCGGTGCAGCCCGTGCAGGCGCGCGC
>DAISKM010000578.1:0-2667 GCA_036820945.1 Pseudolabrys sp. | reverse complement strand
TTCGTCGAAGCGCTCATCCGTTTCGGATTCCTAAACCGTTTTATCGTTCCGCCTCCGTCCGAAATCGTCATGAGTTTTGGCCGCCTGTTTGCCGAGGAGAACATTGTCCATCGGTTCTTTTTCACGGCTGGCGAGTGCCTCCTCGCAGGCGTGATGGTCACGATATTCGGCATCAGCATCGGCGTAATCATGCAGCGCTTCGATCTGCTGCGGCGCGCCTGCGAAACGTGGGTGGCGGCGTTTGCATCGGCCCCTCTGGTGCTGACCTACCCGCTGTTCATGGTGATCTTTGGCCGTAACGCCTGGACGATCATCATGATGGGTTTTCTGTCTGCGCTCCCACCGGTGATCCTGAAAACCATCGAGGGAATTTCCGGCACGCGTAAGGTCCTCGTGAATGTCGGGCGCAGCTTCAACCTGACGCCTGGGCAACAGTTCTGGAAAATCCTGTTTCCCGCGGCGCTGCCGACGATCTTTGTCGGCATTCGCCTCGGATTGATCTTCGCGCTTATCAACATTGTCGGCACTGAGTTTCTGATCAATTTCGGCGGACTTGGGCAGCTGATCAACGACCTTGCCGAACGTTACGATCTCTCCGGCACCTATGCGGCGATCTGCTTCGTGATCCTCGTCAGTGTTGTATTTTTCATAGCTTTGGAAAAAGCCGAGCGATGGCCGAGACCGGTCGACTAAGACACGCGGCAGTTGCCGCCCCACTGATCAGCCAGGTGACGCTGCTGCGCATCGTCATCATCCTCGGCGTCCTGGCGGCCTGGGAATTCCTCGCCCATTCCGGCTGGCTCTATCGAGACGTGGTTCCCTCGCTGTTGGCGATTGGTCGCGCCTTGATCAAGCTGCTTTCCGACCGCAACTACTATTTCAACCTCGGCGTCACCGCCGCGGAGATTGGCACAGCGCTCGCGATCGGAGGTTCAGCAGGTCTCGCAGTGGGCCTTTTGCTCGGCGGCAATCGGTTTCTGTCCAAGGCGTTCGAGCCTTATCTCTATTATCTCGGTCCGACACCGAAGATCATCTTCTTCCCGGTGATGATCATGTGGTTCGGCGTTGGGCCTGAATCGAAAGTCGCGCTTGGAACGCTCTCCTGCTTCTTTCCGGTTGCGCTCAACGTCGCCGCCGGGATGCGGCAGATCGACAAGGTCCTCATCCGCGTTGGCCACAGTTTCCGCGCCAGCACCTGGCAAATGGTCCAGAAGATCTACCTGCCCGCCATGCGCCATCCGATCATCAACGGCGTGCGCCTGGGCTTCGGTTTTGCCCTGATCGGTACCCTGCTTGCCGAAACCAAGCTTTCGAACAAGGGCATTGGCTTCCTGATCATCCAGACCTACAGCGTGTTCGACATGCCAGGCATGTATGCGATGCTTATCGTGTTGTTCGTTCTGGCGATTGGCGCCAATGCATTGATCGGACGACTCGGCGGACTCGAAAATATCAAAAGAAATTAGAACTCAGGGAGGAGGGAGGCACATGCTACGGATCCGGACATTTGCCGTTGCGGCGGCAACCGTCGTGATGTTTCAGGCCAATGTCGCCGCGGCCTACGACCTCGTTAAAATGACCATTGGCCAACGCGGCAACTGGGACACGTCAATCACCCATCTCGGCGACAAGGCCGGCATTTTCAACAAATACGGCCTGCAGCTCGAGATGATCTACACGTCGGGCAGCGGCGAAACCTTGCAGCCCGTCATCGCCGGCGGCGTCGACCTGGGGCTGGCGGTCGGCACGCTGGGCGCCATCGCGGCGTACGCGAAAGGTGCCCCCGTCCGCATTATCGCTGCGCAGGCAACCGGGGCCGCCGACTATTGGTACGCCAAGAATCCGTCGATCAAGACACTCAAGGACACCAACGGGCACACCATTGCTTACTCGACCAATGGGTCTTCCACCCACAGCGTGGTGCGGGCCTTCCTTGACGAATTCAAGCTCACCGCGAAACCGCAGGCGACCGGCAATCCAAGCGCCACGCTCACAGCCGTTATGACGGACCAAGTCGACGTCGGCTGGGCATCACCGCCATTCGGGCTCAAGGAAATGGAGGAAGGCAAAATTCATCTCGTCGCGCGCGCGACCGATGCGGCGTTAGTGCGCGGACAAACGATTCGCGTGTTGGTCGCGAATGCCGACGTGTTAACCAAGCGCAAGGACGTGATCGAGCGATTCATGAGGGCCTATCGCGAAAGCATCGACTATATGTATTCCGCAAATCCGCAGGTGATCGCGGACTATGCCGAGTTCGCCAGGGTGCCGGAGCCGATGGCCAAGCGCGTGCGGGATGAATTTTTTCCGAAGGGCCTGGTTGATCCGGACCAGATCCACGGTCTGGACTCGCTCATGAGCGAAGCGGTGAATCTCAAATTCATCCCCGCACCGCTCAGCAAAGAGCAAACTGCAGAACTTATTCAGATTTTCCCGCGCAAGTGAGGCGTAACGAACGGATGCCGTCATGACAACCGCTGTTTCTCCGCAAGCCGCTTCCGTCCAGGCCGTCGTGCTGCCGAAAAACCGGGGCACATATTATGGCGGCGCTTGGCACGAGCCGAAAGCCGGGCGCTATGCCGCTACAATCAATCCCGGCACCGGCAATTCGCTCGGCAAGGTCGCGGAGGCCGGCGCAAACGACATTGACGCCGCTGTCTCTTCCGC
>DAISKM010000577.1:0-2677 GCA_036820945.1 Pseudolabrys sp. | reverse complement strand
CGACGTACTGAATGCCATCACGCGAGCGAAACAGAAGCTTGCCCAAAGCTGCCTTTGCGTTCGATAAAAGGCGTTGTCCTCCCCCACTTTTCTTTTCTTTAGGAGAATTCCATGTCACATGCACTTGGTTCGAAGGCTCTCAAAAAGAGGCGTGACGCTAAACTGCTAAAGAAACGTAGACGCAGGTTATTAAAAGGCTACCCAACATTTGAAGTTAAGAAGGGGTATTCCCCAAGACAACGACGTAAATACAACGAACTTCATGCTTTAGGGTAATTTCAAAGGAAGGGAGTCGTCATGCTAACTGCACTCAAAGCCGCGCGGCGACGCACAGCCTAAGGTGTTCCTCCCCGCCACGACCGGCATAACCTCCAACACGTGGCGTGTGTAGAGCTTTACCCGACCGTCGCGGACGTGGATTTGCAGCCGATAGCCGTCATGCTTCAATTCGTGCGCCCAGCCTCTCCCAGTTGGCGACGATTGGCTGGCACGGATGAATGAAAGCAACAGGCGCATTCATGGGCCTACCGCGTGAGTTACGCACACGCCACGACATGCTGCGATATAGGACTAAAGCAGAGGGCTGCCACGGTTCGCCCAGGTCCATCGTCACCACGCCAATTCTATCCGGATAGCATCATAGCTACGCCCGGATATGATTTTCAGGAGGGACAGGTGACTCCTATTGTTCTTTATCTCCGGCACGCCCATTTATAGAGGCGAGCACTGACTTGTCCGAAGAGCTGCCCAAAAAACGGCGACGTACCGAAGTCTCCGTTCCAAAGGCACAATTTCAAATGTCGACGTTGGTTCGTACCGCGGGTGCCATCGGCACCCGAATTGTGCATATCCGTGCGCCAGTGGCCCGGGCGCCTTGGCCATCGGGCCCATCAACCGCTCGATCGAAGAGGAACGCCCGTGCAGGTTCTCGTCCGTGACAACAATGTCGACCAAGCCCTCAGGGTGCTGAAGAAAAAGATGCAGCGCGAGGGCATTTTCCGCGAGATGAAGCTCCGCGGCCATTACGAAAAACCCTCCGAGAAGAGAGTCCGGGAGAAAGCGGAAGCCATCCGCCGCGCGCGCAAGCTCGCCCGCAAAAAGATGCAGCGCGAGGGTCTGCTGCCGATGAAGCCTCGGGTGATTCCAGGGGCCCCCGGAAGAGGCGGCCCCGCGCGTGCCCCCCGCTTCTGATCTCGGAACAACCGTAGCCGACACCCTCGATAAAAATCGAGGCCTAAAACCCTCTTCAATGGCACCGTCAGCTCAGCTTCGATTGTGGAGATTCATGACAAGCAAGATCAAGGTAACGGGTCAGAAGGTAGAGATGCTGGAGAAGGAGGGTCCCGAGACCCCGCTGCTCGACCTTTCCGACGCGGCGGTCAAGACGCTGATCCGTAGCGCCAAGAAACGCGGCTATGTCACCCACGACCAGATCAACGCGTTGCTATCCTCGGAGGAGGTCAAGTCCGAGCAGATTGAGGACATCCTGGCGAAGTTCAGCGAGATGGGCGTCAACGTGGTCGAGACTGAGGAAGCCGAGCCCGAAAATAAGGGCGCGCGCGAGGAGCCTGACGACGAGGAGGAGAGCGAAGGCGAGCTGGTCGAGGTCAAGCCCAAGCTCCCGGCCAAGTCCGGGGCCAAGGACCCCGCCGAGCGCACCGACGACCCCGTGCGCATGTATCTCCGCGAAATGAGCTCGGTGGATCTCCTTTCGCGCGAGGGTGAAATCGCCATCGCCAAACGCATTGAGGCCGGCCGCGAGGCGATGATCGCTGGGCTGTGCGAAAGCCCGCTCACCTTCCAGGCCGTCATCATCTGGCGCAACGAACTCAACAACGGAAAAGTTTTCCTCCGCGACATCATCGACCTGGAAGCGACCCACGCCGGCCCCGACGCCAAGCAGATGCAGCCGCCCGTGATCGGTCCCGACGGCAAGCCGATCATTCCCGGGGTCGGCACGCCGGTACCCGGTGCGCCGCACCTGCAGGTCGTACAGACGCCGGCGCCGCCGGCCGCTCCGCCCGCCGCCACGCCGTTCAAGGCGCCGGGTGGCGATGGCGACGAGGAGCCGAAGGATCCGGGCGAGGCCGCTGCCGAGAGCGATTACGACGAAGACGATATGGAGAATTCGCTTTCGCTTGCAGCGATCGAAGCCGAACTCAAGCCGAAAGTGGTCGAGACTTTCGACACCATTGCCGACAGCTTCAAGCGCCTGCGCCGCCTACAGGTGCAGGACATCGAGTTCCGTCTGAAGAACACCTCGCTGTCGCCGGCGCAGGAGCGCAAATACAAGAAGCTGAAGGAAGAGATCATCACCGAGGTGAAGTCGCTGCGCCTCAATCAGGCGCGCATCGATTCGCTGGTCGAGCAGCTCTACGATATCAACAAGCGGCTCGTGTCAAACGAGGGCCGCCTGATGCGGCTGTCCGAAAGCTATGGCGTCTCGCGCGAGGACTTCCTCAAGCAGTACATGGGCAACGAGCTTGACCCGCGCTGGCTCAACCGCATTTCGAAACTCAGCGCCAAAGGCTGGAAAACGCTAGTTGCCAAAGAGAAGGACCGCATCAAGGAGATCCGCTCACTGGTGCATGAGCTGGCCGGCCAGACCGGCGTGGAAATCTCCGAGTTCCGCAAGATCGTGCACATGGTGCAGAAGGGCGAGCGCGAGGCGCGCCAG
>DAISKM010000576.1:0-2704 GCA_036820945.1 Pseudolabrys sp. | reverse complement strand
CTACGGTTGGAATGTCCGCTAAGTGCCATGTGTGGACGGCGCCGAGTTGGCAAGAACTTTCTTCACGTTTGCAGCATTGGTCGGTGCAGCCATGTGTTCGGCCTTTGAGTGCGGCACACAGGGCCGCTGGCCATAATGCCCTCCGCGGATACGGCATGGAATCATAAAGCCGCGCCCCGTAAGAGGCGCGGCTATCAGTTTTGCCGGAACTATCCGATCGCTTTTTTGACCCGTTCCTCTGTGAACGGTGCATGGCGCAAGCGTTTGCCGGCGAGGGCCATGATAGCGTTCGACACTGCTGGTGTGATCAGCGGCGTCGCCATCTGACCGACCCCAGTCGGATGATTGTCGGTCTGGATCACCTCGACATGCATCGGCGGCACGTCGCGATTGCGCGGCACGATGTAATCATAGAAATTCGACTGCTCTACCATACCGTCCTTGATGCTGATGCGCTCAGTGAGCGCAAGTCCGATGCCATAGACGATGCTGCTCTCAGTCTGCGCCACCACGTTATCTGGTTGCACTGCCGTGCCGCAGTCGATGGTGCACCAGACGTTGTGGACCTTGATCGTGCCGGAGCTTTGGTCGATTGAGATCTCCACCACCGCCGCCACTTGGGTGCCGGAGTAGTCGATGTAGGCAGCGCCAAGACCGTGCCCGTCGCGCTTCCTGTCCCAATCGGCCAGCTGCGCCGCGCGTTCCATTACCTTGTGAGCGCGCGGGGTCTTCGACAGCAGTTCGAGCCTATATTTCACCGGATCGATACCGCGCTGGTAGGCGATCTCGTCCACGAAAGTTTCGGTCGCGAACTTGTTGGCCGTGAAGCCAATGCCACGCAGCGGTGCCGTGCGTACGCCGGTGTCTTCATAGACTTGCTCCACCAGCTGATGCGCCACGTCGTAGCCCTTGGCGTCGGCGCCGAGCATCAGGATGAAGTCCTTCTTACCGGCCTTCTCATACCGTACCGGATCAGCGAATGGCGTCACGCGGTCGCCGACCAAGCGATGCTGCCAGGCCACGAGCTTGCCCGAAGCATCGAAGCCCGCCTTGAGCAGATGGGCCGAGAGCGGCCGGAAGCGGCCGTTCTTTACGTCATCCTCCCGCGTCCACATCGATTTCACCGGTGTGCCGATGGACTTTGACAGCAGCACCGCATCCACTAGGAAATCCATGTCGCGGGGGCCACGCCGGCCAAAGCCTCCGCCGATCAACATATCGTGGAGCTTGACCTTGCTACGCTCGATGCCGAGTGCCTGGGCGGTCGCCTCTAGCGCCATAGTCTGACTCTGGGTGCCGCACCACACTTCGGCGGAATCTCCTGCGGGCGAGACCGAGGCGACGCCATTCAGCGGTTCCATCTGGGCGTGATAGGCGTAATCGCAGAGATATTCCGCCTCGAACGTCGAGGCCGCTTTGGGCATCTCGGCGCGAGCGTCGCCGAGCTTGAACCAATCCGTCGCCTTGGCGCTCGGATCGCGGGCCGTCGCGGCAAAGCTTACGAGACCTTTCTCACTATCGAAACCCCAGGCCTTGCCATCCTTGGTCCAGCTTACGCTGCCTTCGACTGCTTGGCGGGCCGCAAAGGCCGCCCACGGCGTCTCGGCGATGACTCCGACGCCATAGGGGAGCTTCACGGCTTTGACGATGCCCTTGACCGCCATGACCTTGTCTTCATCAAATTTCTCCGGTGCCGCGCCCTCGATCGGCGCGCGCACCACCGCACCGTACAGCATCCCCGGCACCTGCACGTCGATCGCGTATTGCGCGCTACCGTTGACCTTGTGCGGCAGCTCGGCCCGCATCACGTCCTTGCCGATCAGGCGGAAGTCGGCCGGCTTTTTCAGGTCATCCGGCTTCACCTCCGGCGCCTGCACCGGCACCTCTGCGAACGCCGCGATCTCACCATAAGTGAGCTTGCGGCCTGATCTGGCGTGCACGACGATGCTCGGCTCGGTGGAAAGCTCCTCGACCGGCACGCCAATTTTCTTCGCGGCGTTGTCGAGCAGCACGCGGCGCGCCTGGGCGCCGAACAGCCGCAGGTTTTTGTAGTAGCTCGTCACGGCGTTTGAGCCCGCGGTGTACATCATGCCGCCGAAGCCCGGATTGCCGTAGATCGTCTCGATGACTGGCGCGGGCATAATCTTCACCTTGTTCCAGTCGGCATCGAGTTCCTCAGCGATGATCAGCGGCAGCGAGGTCATCGACCCTTGTCCCATCTCGGTCGCGGCCGACATGATGGTGATGGTGCCATCCGGCGCGATGCTGACCCATGGGCTCAGCGCCTGGCCGCTGCGCTCGCCGGCCATCACAGCAGCGTCGGCATGACCGCCAAGCGCGATAGCGAAGGAAAGGCCCGCGGCCCCGATCATCACCTGACGGCGGGAAACGGCGGCTTCAAAACGGTTGATAGCGTTCATGTTCACGCCTCCCGCGCCGCGCGCTCGACTGCGCGCACGATGCGCTGATAGGTTCCGCAACGGCAAATGTTGGTGCTCATGTGTTCGACGATCTGCTCGCGTGTCGGCTTAGGATTGTGCTTGAGCAGGTCGGCCGCGCTCATAATCTGGCCGGACTGGCAGTAGCCGCATTGGGGCACGCGTTCGGCGAGCCAGGCCTTTTGCACCGGATGGCTGGAATCGGGCGACAGGCCCTCGATTGTCGTCACTGACCTGCCGACGATTTCCGAAACTTGCGTCTGGCA
>DAISKM010000575.1:1209-2706 GCA_036820945.1 Pseudolabrys sp. | reverse complement strand
CTCTTCCTCGAGCGTGGCCTGTAAGAGAGACACCGCCTCGTTGAGACCGAGTTCGCGAGCCCAACCCTTGAGAGTGCCATAGCGGGCAATTTCGTAGTGCTCGACGGCTTGCGCAGCCCCTAGTAGGCCTGCGTCGAGGGCAGGAGAATCCTCGTACTCCTCTATGATGTCTTCGCCCTCTTCGATGATGCCAATGATCGCCGGGCATTTCTTCGCTTTGGGCTTTTCGTCAATCAGCTTGAAGACCTTTTCCAGTCTGCTGACTTGCTCTCTTGTCTGCTCCTCATGTTCCCTAAACGCGTCCGCCAATTCCTCGGCCTCGGCGGCCTTCGCCATTTTTGGAAGGGCCACGAGGATTTTCTTTTCTGCAAAGTAAATGTCCTGGAGACCTTCGTGGAACAGTTCATCGAGCATCTTCGGTTTTTTAGCCATGGGGACTACTCCTAGTTTGACCAACGCCGCCACGCAGAGTGTGTTCCTGCGCGTGTCGTCGCTGTCGTGTCGGATTGCTCAATGCGGGTAGAGCGGCCGATCGATTTTACTGACAGGGACCGCAAATTCGTGAACTGACGTCATGACCGAAAGATGGGAGGCCGCGTCGATAATTCCATTGTCGAATGACACATCGATCACGCTCGGTTCGTATCAAATGATACACGCGGTCAGCGGACACGTGACGTGCCGGACGTTCCACAGATGTGGATCACGAAGGGCGCGAACCTTTGTCACTGCCAGCGGCTGCCCGCACGCTTTTGCGAGACGATTTGCGACCTGTAACACATGTCGGCGATTGAACGCTTGCGCTCGCTGCCCCGCATACCCATTTAGGGCCGCGGAGGACGGACCACCAATGACCACCACCTATGACTTTGACTCGGCGCGCCCGCGCTCTCGTGCCGCCCGCATCGCGCGGATCGACGCGCTTGCCACCCTCCTCGACACCGCGCTGGTCATCCCCGGCACCGGCGTACGCTTCGGCCTTGATGCGCTGATCGGTTTCTTTCCCGTCGTCGGCGACGCCATCACTACCGCGCTGTCGCTGTTCATCGTGCACGAGGCCTACCAGCTCGGCGTTCCGGGCCAGGTCATCGCGCGCATGCTCGGCAACGTAGCGCTCGATGGTGTATTGGGCGCGGTACCACTAGTCGGCGACGCCTTCGATGTGTTGTGGCGCGCGAATCGGCGAAACGTGCGGTTGTTAATGGAATGGCTGGAGCACGAGCGCCGGCGGTAAGCCCTCTCGGCGGCGATTGCCGTGCGCTATGTCAGTCATCTCCTTCGTTCTCAACTTGGATTTGGACTGCTTCTATTCCAAAGTGAGGGGAACGCGCAGATGGCGCATTTTGTCAGGGCGAGAACATGTCTGAGGCATTTTTCACCCGATTTTTCCAATCGATACGTGGCGTTGGGTTCGTTACGGCCATCATGCTGTGGCCGTTCAGGTGGGCGACCCGCTGGTACGCAAACCGCGGCTGGATCCTGAGGGCAGCGCTTGGT
>DAISKM010000575.1:0-1199 GCA_036820945.1 Pseudolabrys sp. | reverse complement strand
TTGTTGCGCTTATCCTGGGCCTTTATGGCTACTTCTTTTGGAACACGCAGCGCTGGGCGAATTTCAACCCTGACTACGTTTCCGCATATGACCTCGCGGCCCAACGCGGCACGGCGGGTCCGCAGCCGGCAGCCGAAAAAGGCATAATCAGTGCGCCGCAAGGAACGGCAAGGGAAAGTAGTGAAGGCCCAGCGCGAACATGCAGACGGTCCCTCATCGTCGCGATCACGGCCGATCTCATCGATTTCAATGTGAACCAGAATGAGTGGATCTCCTCGATGATCCTCTACAAGCTAGGCTTCTTTGGTATCGACTGGGATGACACCCCATTTTTCGATAACAATGCCTCGTTCCAACGCGGCGTTAACCAGGCGCTGCGCCGAACGGCAATTGAGCTGGTCGACTCACTAGGCCGCGTACGCGGCACTTCGCTGGTGGATTCCAGCCTGCAAAGCGCACGAGGCAATCTGCAGTTCGATGAGTTTACCTGGTACTTCGGCCTACGCCCCTTCGGACCCAAAACGCCAACACCGAGCTTCTATCGGGCAGCTATCAAAGATCTTCGCGCGTTCAATGATCGACTCGAAAAATGCGATGCGGTCTTTGACGCTCGTGCTGACAATCTGCTTCAGTTTATTGACCGCATTTCCAACGACCTTGGCGCTACCTCGGCAATCCTGCGAGACCGGTCTGAGAAATACAATAGCGGCTGGTTCGATACGCGCGCTGACGACCGATTCTGGTTCGCCTATGGGCAGCTCTACGGATATTACGGTATTCTCAGCGGTGCACGCGCTGACTTTCGAGACGTAATCGTTCAACGCGGGCTTGCCTCGCTTTGGACCATGCTCGAAGACCAGTTTCGTGCCGCCCTCAAAATCCAGCCTTTCATCATTTCGAACGGATCAGAGTCTGGCTGGCTGATGCCTGCCCATCTCGCCACCATGGGATTTTACGTTTTGCGGGTGCGCTCTAATCTGGTTGAAATACGGCTGGTGCTAGACCGCTAAGTTGTCAGCAATTAAAACCTTTGGCTCGTGTCTGTCGTCGCAATCAGGAGACCTCTTGGCGCCCGGCGGACATTGGCGATCGTTGCGGGCCTTTGTTTGAAGAAAGGGCCAGGCGAGCACGGCCCTAACAGCCGCGACGCCTTGAGGCTCTGGGGGGCTTTAGGAGCGGCGCAGCCATCTAATTAACCC
>DAISKM010000574.1:0-2712 GCA_036820945.1 Pseudolabrys sp. | reverse complement strand
GGCGGGCACGGATCGCGGCGTTTCTTCAAGAATTGCAGCAATTGGGTTGGATCGTGGGGCAGAACGTCGAGATTGACTACCGTTGGTCCGGAGGCAATGAAGATGACACCCGCAAATACGCGGCGGAGCTAGTGGCGCTTGGGCCGGACGTCATCTTCACGGCTGGCAGCGCGGCTATTGAGCCATTACGGCGCGCTACACGGACCGTGCCGATCGTGTTCGCGCTAGTACCAGATCCGATTGGCGCAGGGTTCGTCGACAATCTGGCCCGACCAGGTGGCAATATCACCGGTTTTACCCAGTTTGACTACGCCATAGCCACAAAATGGCTCGCGCTGCTCAAGGAAATTGCGCCCAATACGACCCGCGCCGCTGTTTTACGCGATCCCGCCATCACAGCTGGTATTGGCCAATGGGCCACAATTCAGTCCGCCTCGTCCTCGGTCGGCGTCGAGGTGAGCCCCATAAGCGTGACCGATGCCGGTGAAATGGAGAGCGCCCTCACGGCTTTTGCACGTAACCCTAATTCTGGGCTGATCGTAACAGGAAGTGCACTCACGGTCGCTCGTCGAGATCTGATCATTGCGCTTACAGCACGGTACCGATTGCCCGCGGTTTACTATGACCGCTACTTCGTCTTCGCCGGTGGTCTGATTTCCTATGGTTCTAATAATGTCGAACAGCTCCGGTTGGCCGCCACTTACGTCGATCGAATACTAAAGGGCGAGAAGCCTGCAGACCTTCCGGTTCAAACTGCGACCAAATACGAACTGATCATCAACCTCAAGACCGCGAAAGCGATGGGTCTCGAAGTACCATCTACGCTGCTTGCTCGCGCCGACGAGGTGGTCGAATAAGGTCAATGTCCGCTTATGGCCCATAGCAGACATGGGCTAGTGCACCGCACATGTCCGCTTTCGGGGGCAAAGCAGACATGACCTTTTGCGGCGCACATGTCGCCTTTTGACCCAAAGCGGACATCCCGCAATTTGCGCCGTTGCCAATGCCTGCATCTCCACGAGCCCGGATACCGCAAGCCCGCCCGGCTTTGGGTCTTTGATCCAAGTGGCTACGATGGCGTCTGCCCAACGCGCGCGCAGCGTAAACTGAAACGTGCTGCCCGCCCCCGAATTCCGAGTCGCCCATATGGCGCCGCCGTGCTGCTCGACAATCGACCGGCAGATCGACAGGCCGATGCCCATGCCGTTCGGCTTTGTCGTGAAGAAGGCGCTAAATAGCCGGTCCAGATTTTGCGGCTCGATTCCAGTACCGGAATCCTCGACCCCAACAAGTATCCGATCGGGCCCGTGCTCCCGTGATCGTATCCGCAACTCGTGACGGCGGCCTGTCACGTCACCGCTTGAATATTGTAACGAGCATGTGGGGCCCGGCTGCGGACCTGGGCCCGTAAATTAAACTATTAATCTGGGATTTGAGGGCCGACCCAGGTACCAGGGGGCAACACTGGCAATTCTGCCGCTAAGCCGTTGAGAAGTCCCTGAACTAGCATGTCAGCCAGCGCACCAGATTTTTTTTTCGGGCCGACGAGCCCGTCCGCTAGCAGCAGCGTGAGTCCATGCACGAGGGACCAGCACGCTAGAACCGCACCGGCGATTTTTCGTTCGTTGCGCGAGGTGTGCGGGATAGCGCGTCCGACGCCCCCCGCAACAATAACGCCGGCGAGCAGAGCCTTGGTCTTCTCGGCGGCGGCCAATTCGATGGCGGGCCGCCCATGATTCGGACCGGTCAGGTAGCCCCCGAACATCAGGCTGTAGAGCGCCGGGTTTTCAACGCCATGATCAATGTAGGCGCGCAACAGCGCGAACAACTGCTCGCGAGGACTGTGGAAGTTGGCGATTTCATTGGCCATACGCTTCGTTAGCATTTCGAACCCTGCCCCCGAGACGGCCGCCAAAAGTTCATGCTTGTCGGCAAAGTGCTTGTAAGGGGCGTTGTGACTGACGCCGGCGCGGCGGGCGAGCTCACGCAGCGAAAACTCAAGACTCTGGGTTTCACGCAGGATTTCCAGCGCGGCCTTGACGATTACGCGGCGCAGGTCGCCGTGGTGGTAGGGGCGCTCGTGGGACTGGGGCCTCGGCATCGCTCGACAAACCTCTGAATCCGCTCACATTTAGCCGTACAAGTTGGCAATGTCAACATTTTGCATAGCAGCCATCTGCGCAGCAATGTAGACACTGCCAACTTTTACTACTATGAAGTTGGCAACGTCAACATTCAGTCTATTCTGGGAGTCCGAAACATGCGGCCCTGCATCCTTCTTCTCACGCTTCTGGTGGTGCTTGCCGGCTGCAAGCCAGAGGACACGCCGGCGGCACTCCGGATGGTCCGCACGCTCGTCGTCGATACCAAACGTATTAACGAAGACCGCCAGGCGATCGGCGAAGTCAAGCCGCGATACGAGAGCGATCTGTCGTTCCGCGTCGCCGGCAAGGTGCTCTCCCGGCTCGTGGACGTCGGAGCTTGGGTCAAGCAAGGCGACACGCTGGCCACGCTCGACACCCAGGACTATCAGAACCGCCTGCGCTCAGCGGAAGCTGACGTCAGTTCCGCCGAGGCGGCGCTCGTCAATGCGCAGGGAACGGAGGCGCGCCAAGCCAAGCTTTTGAAGGATGGCTGGACCCCGAAGGCCAGCTACGTCACCGCGCTGCAGAACCTGCAGGCCGCCGAGGCGCGGCTCAAAGCTGCCAAGGC
>DAISKM010000573.1:2241-2717 GCA_036820945.1 Pseudolabrys sp. | reverse complement strand
TTCCCGACCTGCGCCAGCAGGAGCTCGCCATCGTCGCGCTGGCGACGCGCCATCTGAATGACAATTCTACTCTATCGACGGACCTCACCCAGGCTGTTGATCGTCTCGTGTCGAGCGCCAAACGCGACATTTCAGAAGCCAACGCCGATGCATTGTCCGTTCAAAAGTTCAGCGCCACTGTTTTGATTGCAGCAGTCGCGCTCAGCCTCATCAGCTCCATCCTGATTGTCTGGCTTTATGTGGGACGGAACATCGTGTCGCGGTTGACCGCGCTCAGCCGCAGCATGCTGGCGATTGCCGAAGGCAATCTCCGGGCAAGCGTGCCGACCCGCGGCAGCGACGAGATCGCGGAAATGGGGCGGGTCGTCGAGATCCTGCGCAAGAACACGTTCGAACGCGACGAGCTGTTGGTCGAACGGGCGCAGGCGGCCGACCGTCTCGTAGACCGGCGCCAGCACCTCGTGGAACTTGTCGCG
>DAISKM010000573.1:0-2231 GCA_036820945.1 Pseudolabrys sp. | reverse complement strand
GTCGAGGTCTTGCGCCAGAATACGCTGGAGCGCGATGAACTGCTGGTCGAGCGGGCGCATGCCGCCGATCGGCTTGAGAAACAGGTCGAGGAGCGCACGGCAGAACTGGCACGGTCGGTTGAGGAGTTGCGCGCCCTCGGTGAAGTCAGCCAGGCGGTCAATTCGACGCTCAACCTGGAAACCGTCCTTGCGACGATCATCGCCAAGGCGGTCCAGCTTTCGGGCACCGACGCCGGCACAATCTTCGTGTTCGATGAAGCGAGCCAGGAATTTCAGGTGCGCGCCAGTTTTGGCATGCCCGAAGAGCTGGTTGACGCCCTCAAACAGCGGCACATTCGGCTGGGCGAGACGATGGTCAGTGCGGTGACGTTGGAGCGCCGCCCGATGCAGGTCGCCGACGTCCGGAATGAAGACTCTTCACTCGTCCTCGATGTCATTTTGCGCGCCGGATTTCGGGCGCTGTTGACGATCCCGCTGCTTGGCGCCGACCGCACCATTGGCGCGCTGGTTGTCCGCCGCAAAGAGCCCGGGGAGTTTCCGAAGAGGATTGTCGATTTGCTGCAGACCTTCGCGGCGCAATCGAGGCTGGCGATCGACAATGCGCGCCTTTTCGACGAGGTACAGTCTCGCACGCGCGAGTTGGCGCGGTCACTGGAAAGCTTACAGGCCGCCCAGGATCGCCTTGTACAGACTGAGAAACTGGCTTCGCTGGGGCAGCTGACAGCGGGTATCGCGCACGAAATCAAGAATCCGCTCAATTTCGTCAACAATTTTTCGGCAATCTCATCTGAACTGATTGACGAATTGGAGCAGCTGCTCGCTGACGCTCACATCGACGACAAATTGCGCGCATCGATCCGCGAGATTGCGCAAATGCTGCAGGACAATCTCAACAAGGTGGTGCAGCACGGCAAGCGCGCCGATTCAATCGTCAAGAACATGCTGCTGCATTCCCGCCAGGGATCGGGAGAACGTCAGCCGGTAGATGTCAATGCTATCGTTGAGGAGAGCCTTAATCTTGCCTATCACGGCGCGCGGGCCGAGAAGCAGGGCTTTAATGTCACGTTCGATAGATCGCTCGATCCGACCGCAGGCGAGGCCGATCTATTCCCGCAGGAAATTACCCGCGTACTGCTCAACCTGATCTCGAACGGGTTCTACGCTGTGACAAAGCGCAAGTCGGAAACGGACGGAGCCGACTACGAGCCCACCCTCGCTGCTGCTACAAAGAACCTTGGCGACAGCGTGGAGATCAGGATACGCGACAACGGCACAGGTATTCCGCTCGAAGTGAAAGAAAAGATATTCCATCCGTTCTTTACGACAAAACCGGCAGGTGAAGGCACGGGACTCGGTCTCTCAATCAGCTACGACATCATTGTCAAGCAGCATGGCGGATCTATTGAAGTCGATACGCAGCCCGGAAAATTCACCGAGTTTACGATAGTCCTTCCTCGCGGACTACAATTTGTCAGAACAGGACAGCGCCCGTGAAACTTCTTATCCTCGTGGTTGATGATGAACCGGACGTCGAAATGCTCTTCCGCCAGCATTTCCGGCGCGACCTACGCGCGGAGCGATTTGCCATGGAATTCGCCCAATCAGGTGACATGGCACTTCAGCGCATTGCTGATGCAGCGGGCGTGTCACTCATTCTCATTCTGTCCGACATCAACATGCCGGGAATGAGCGGCCTCGAATTACTGCCCAAAGCGAAGACAATGCGGCCGGACGTTCCAATTATCATGATCACTGCGTATGGCGATGCCGACACCAAGCGCAAGGCACTGGAAGGCGGCGCCGACGCGCTTTTCACCAAGCCGATCGATTTCGCGGCGCTTCGGGGTGAAATTGATATCCGCGTTGAACAAGCCGCGTGACTGAACGAGCGAGCGCAGGGCGGCAAAGCCGACGTCGCCCTATTTCATTTCTTCCGGAACAAATCGACCGGCGACAACGTTAAATAGGTCGCAAATTTCCGCGTTGTGGGAGGAGGGCCCCCTGGGCCCAGTCTGAGGAGGAGGCTGCGCAGCGTATCGGCGCAGCCTCCAGGGTTTTGAGAACCCTTCCTCATCTTCGAGCTGCCGATTGAGCGAGGCGAGTACGCTTAGCGATCACTCCGCGTTGGCGCTGCTGGTAACTGGATGCCGTGAAGGACCCGATTCCCGATTGCTCAGGGAACAATTTGTCAAAAGACACATTCTAGGGGTGGGACCGACTTAGTTCGGGGG
>DAISKM010000572.1:0-2720 GCA_036820945.1 Pseudolabrys sp. | reverse complement strand
CCTTCCGGCGGCGGCGGGGGCGGCTCCTGGCCGGGAATCGGCGGCGGAGCGATCGGCGCAAGCTTGGCGGCATTGGGATTTCCCTCAGGGCGGCCTATCAAAGGCGAGCCGGGTGGCAAAGCCTGTGGTGCCGCAGGTGTCGCCGCCGGCGGCGTGGCCGCGGGCGGAGATGCCGGTGGTTGTTGGGCAAAAGCCGGGGCGGCTATCAGGAAGCCAGCGATGCCGGCAAGCAAAATAGAACGTTGTGCCGTGAGACACGGACCCATCGAATTCCTCCCTTACGTGGAGGCGCTTGTCTCGCGAGGTCCCATTCAGAACAGCCCCGGAGCGCTCCTCCTGGGCGACAAGTCTCTACCTTTCAATTTTCTTTTGCAATCGGGATCGACAATTCCGCAGATTGCAGACATCGGTAGTCGTACGCCTCGTCCGCCCGCTCAGCCGCCGCCTGCGCGACGATGGCGTGCTCCGGTGACAGATGACAAACCGGATCGGTGGCGCGCGCATCGCCCGTTAGCATGAAAGCCTGGCAGCGGCATCCGCCGAAATCCTGTTCGCGCCGAGGACAGGATTTGCAGGGCTCCTGCATCCAGTCCGTGCCGCGGAAAGCCATAAACGCCGGCGAGGCACGCCAGATGTCGGCGAGCGAATGCTCGCGCACGTTCCAGAATTCAAGGCCGGGAATGACTTCGGCGGCGTGACACGGAAGCACGCGGCCTGCCGGCGTGATGTTGAGCGAGCGGCGACCCCAGCCGCCGACGCATGGCTTGGGAAAGCGGGCATAGTAGTCCGGCACCACCGCATCGATGACGATCTGTCCACGATGCCTTTCGCGCAGCGTCTCCACCGTGCGCACGGCGTCGTCCACCTGGTCGCGCGTGGGCATCAAAGCCGCGCGATTTTTCAAGGCCCAGCCGTAATACTGCACATGCGCGATTTCCACGCGGCTCGCGCCAAGCGACAGCGCTAGTTCCACCATCGTTTCGATGCGTGCAATATTGGCGCGGTGCACCACCATGTTGATGGTGAGGGGCAACCCCAGACGCACAACTTCCCTGGCCAAGGTGCGCTTGCGCGCGGAGGCGCCTTTGTAGCCGGCGATGTGGTCGGCCGACGCCTCGTCGCTATCCTGAATCGAAATCTGCACATGGTCGAGCCCGGTAGCGGCGAGCGCGGCGAGCGTCTGCGGCGTCAGGCCAACGGCCGACGTAATGAGATTGCTGTAAAGAGCGGCGTCGCGCGCGGCCTTGACGATGTCGGGCAGATCGCGGCGCGCTGCCGGCTCCCCGCCGGAGAGATGCACCTGCAGCACGCCAAGCGCGGCCGCCTCGCCAAAAACGCGCGCCCACGTCGCGGTGTCGAGCTCGTCGTTGCGCTTGTCGAGCGCAAGCGGATTCGAGCAGTAAGGACAGCCGAGCGGACAGCGATGCGTGAGCTCGGCAAGCAGGCCGAGCGGCGCGGGCACACTGGGGCCGTTTTTCGTCACGGCATGTCCATTGCCCGTTCATTCCCGCGTAAGCGGGAATCCAGATCGGTCCCCATTTTCACGGGGACGAACGGTGGAAGAACGCTGCACATCACTTCAACCCAACTCCAACAATTTCTTCTCCGCCAGGCCGCCCAGCAGCTTCACGACATCGGCATGAATGCGCTCGCGCGGGGCGGCGAACGTACTGGCGAGATCGTCCACGATCTCAAGGAGTGTCGTTTCACCGGTGCATCGTTTGAGTATCTCCGCGGTGATTGCATCGGCTTTGAAGACGCGTTCCGGGGCCAGCAGGATCCAACCGCCCTGCGTCTCGTTGTGGGTCAGCCGCACGCCGCGCGGCAACCTGGGGCGGTCGCTGTCCGAAACCTGGATCACCGGCTCCGTCATCATTGATCCTCCGGCACAAACGCGCCTTTCGGAACGTGCTTGGGCGCCACATAGGCATGATACAGCGCATCCAGCATGGCCCACAGCACACCGCATTTGAACTCAAGCGCGTCAAGGACCGCTAGTTGTTGCTCCGGCGTCCTGGCGTTTCGTTTGACGAAGTTCAGGGCGAAATCGGCATCGCGCTGCGCTTGCGGCGGCCGCTTGTCGAAATAGCTCAGCGTTTCGCGAGTAATGAAGTCATAGTTCGCGAGCATTCCGGCCATGCGTTCGCTGATGATGACGGGCGAAAACATCTCCGTCAGTGATGATGCGATGGCTTCAAGCAAGGTCTTCTCGCGCACGAAATGGACATAGGCATCGACCGCAAATCGCGTGCCCGGCAGTATACCGCGCAACGACGTGACGTAGCCGCGTTCAAGCGCGAGGCCGTCGGTCAGCTTGAGCCAGCGCGCGATGCCGCCGTCGCCCTCTTGCTCGCCATCATGGTCGACCAGACGCGAGCGCCACTGGCGGCGGATCGATGAATCCTCGCAACGCGCAATCAGGCTCGCATCCTTGATCGGGATCATCGCCTGATAGTAGTAGCGGTTGAGTGCCCACGCCTGCACCTGACCCCTGGTGCATTTGCCGCCGTGCAGCAGCGCATGAAACGGGTGCAGGCGGTGATAGCGCCTTTCGCCAATCTCGCCCAGCGCGGCTTCAAGCTCGTCCGGAGACAGCAGCTTCACAGCACGATCTCCATGCCGTCCTCAGCGACCTGCCAGCCGGCGTTCTCGACCTTGCGCCGTTCCGCCTGCACCGACGCCTTGGCCTCGGCGATCCGGAACTTCGCGGTGCCGACGTC
>DAISKM010000571.1:1767-2731 GCA_036820945.1 Pseudolabrys sp. | reverse complement strand
AAACGGCGGGACGCGCGGCACTCGACAAATTGATGCACCGGCTCGAAGCCGCGGCGACACTGCCGATCCCGCTGCGCACCAGCGTTGCGCGGCGGGACGAGGCCAATGCGATAGCGCTGCCAGGCGGGCGCATCTATGTCTTTCGCGGGCTCATCGACAAGGCTGACAACGCCGATCAAATTGCCGGTGCGATTGCGCACGAAATTGGTCATGTCGCAAATCGGGACGGCACTAAGGCTATGCTGGAAGGTGCAGGCCTGTCGTTTCTGTTTGGCATGCTGCTCGGCGATTTCGTCGGCGGTGGCGCTGTTGTGTTGGCGGCAAAGAACGTGCTGCAATCGTCCTATTCCCGCGAGGCTGAGGCGGCGGCGGACACCTATGGCACCGAACTCATGAACAGGGCTGGCGGCGACGGTCGGGCGCTCGGGGTTATTCTGGAAAAGACAGGGGGCGCTACCGAGCCGGGCATGACGATCCTGATGGACCATCCTGAAACCAAGGCGCGCATTGCATCCATCAACCGACTGGCCGCGGCGCGGCCATCGGTGCCCTTCCTGGAAGCGAGCGAATGGGCGGCGCTCAAGCAAATCTGCGCTGGATCATGAATATGGGGCGTCGCTCGCTTCACGATCTACCGATGTCGAAGGTGGCGATCTGGTCAGCCCGGATCGGCTGGTTCGCTCTCGCGGTCGCCGTGCTTTCGATCATCATCGTGCGTTCCGGCTTGCTGGAGATCGTTCCGGCGCTTGCAACCTTTGCTGCGGCTTTGGCTTTCGCCGGTCTCGCCATATTGCTCGCCTTTGCAGGCTTCGTTGTTATCTGGCGACAGGGACTTGGCGGGCTCGGCCGCGCCCTGCTCGGCCTGTTCCTTGGACTCTTGCTGCTTGCCTACCCCACCTACCTCGGCATCCGCGCAACCAGGCTGCCAGAGATTGCGGATGTCACCACTGACGCGAGCAACCCT
>DAISKM010000571.1:0-1757 GCA_036820945.1 Pseudolabrys sp. | reverse complement strand
CAAATGGAATGTCGTCGATTCTCGATCACCGACACTGACGCGCCGCGACGGCGTCATTGAAGCAGTCGCGCGCACGCCTATCATGGGATTTCGTGACGACGTCGTGATCAGAGTAAGCCCGCTCGGCCAGGGCACGCGTATCGACATGAGATCGGCTTCGCGCTTCGGCAGCCACGATCTCGGGGCCAATGCCTCGCGCGTCCGAAGTCTGCTTGAAGACCTCGATGATGTCATCAGTTCAACGCCTGAACCGCGTTCGTTGCCCGAGAAGAAAGCGCTGCCCGCGAAGAAAGGCCAACCCGATAAGCGTCAGCCGGCCAAGCGGTAAACGCTGTCGATCGCCGGCTGACCATCGGTTTCGACGAGGCCGCGCGCCACCAGATCTTCGAGATGCGCAAGAACCGAAAGAGCGGCCGCGCCGGTCAGGCGCGGATCAATGCCGATGTAGATTGCGCGCACGATGGTTGGAATGTCGGTCGCACCCTTCGACAGGCGATGCAGAATCGAAGCCTCACGCGCCTTGCGGTGCAGGATGTAATAGTTGACGAACCGCGGCGCGTCCGAAATGGCCGGCCCATGGCCGGGAAAATAAATGGCTTCCGTACGCCGCGCGAGCTTGGCCAACGAATCCATGTAGTCGCTCATCGCTCCATCAGGCGGAGCTACAATTGAAGTCGCCCAGGCCATGACGTGATCGCCTGCGAACAGCGTATTTTTCCCTTTAAGGGCATATGCCATGTGGTTGGCGGTATGACCGGGCGTCGCGACCGCCTCGATTTCCCATGCAGCGCCCGTCACAACAGCACCATCCTTCAACGCGACGTCCGGCTGAAAGTCGCGGTCGGCGCTGGCATCGAGCGGGTTAAGCTCGCCAATATGGAGAGGGCGAGCGGCCCGGTGAGGGCCCTCGGCATACACAGTTGCACCGGTCGCCTTTTTGATCGCCGGCACTGCCGGTGAATGGTCGCGATGAGTGTGGGTGACGAAGATATGCGTCACCGTCTCGTTGCGCACGGCATCGAGCAGCGCGCCGATATGCGCAGGATCGTCCGGACCCGGATCAACGATCGCCACTTTGCCGCGGCCGACGATGTAGCTGATTGTGCCTTTGAACGTGAACGGTCCCGGATTGTTGGCCATGATCCGGCGCACGCCCGGCACTGGCTCGTCCGCCAAATCGGGCGCGAGCTCGAGACGCTTGTCGAAAGGAATGTCATCGTTCATGACGTTCGCATCCATCGCCGCCGGGATTTCCTCGCCGTTTACGCCTCCGTTGCCCGACTATCTAAAGACGTGGACGCCCGGCACAAGGCCGGGCATGGCGCCGTGTGTAGTTCAGCGTCGGCAAAATTTCAATGAATCTCGGGTTCAGGAATCGAGCCCGGCGCTGCAAGAAAATCAAAATCGCATCCTTCATCGGCCTGGCCGATGTGCTGCGAGTACAGCGCGCCGTAACCGCGCGGGTATCGCGGCGCGGGCTGCTTCCAGGCGGCGCGGCGACGGGCAATTTCCTCTTCGGCCACGTGAAGATGGATTCGACGCGCGGGGACGTCCACCTCGATCTCGTCGCCGGTCCTGACGAAGGCAAGCGGCCCGCCGACGAAGCTTTCCGGCGCAACATGAAGAATGCAGGCTCCATAGCTGGTGCCGCTCATGCGCGCGTCCGAAATGCGCAGCATGTCATGAACGCCCTGCTTCAGCAGCTTTTTCGGGATCGGCAGCATGCCCCATTCCGGCATGCCCGGGCCGCCCTTGGG
>DAISKM010000570.1:0-2739 GCA_036820945.1 Pseudolabrys sp. | reverse complement strand
TGGCTAGGCAGCGTGAAACCGCCGTGCCCAACACGCCAAGCATTGTGCCCGACGAGCCAGAACGCAGCAAAGCAAGGGCTGGCCGTCGCTCTCGCTCCGCCCCGAAGAAACTACTGGTTAGCAAAATGGATTAAGAACAGTTGCACGCTCTAAAATCCTTAGACCCAACTTTGGTGAGCTATCATTACCCTGAGTGGTATTCACTTCTGATCGTTCCGCTGCAAGTCATTTTGCCCATGCGTACGGATGTGTTTGAGCACGTATAAACGGATCGCCGACGAGAGATTACCCTGCTGGCGTGTGTCGTCGATTTGCGCGATCAACTTCGACACTGTCGCTCCTTGGCTATGAGCAATTTCCTTCAGATCAGTCCAGAAGGCGTCTTCCAGGCTGACGCTAGTCTTATGTCCACCAATGATGATGGAACGTTTGACAACCGGCGATTTCATTAGGGCCCCCGTAGCCCCCCACCTCTTCATACACTGATTCGAAATCGAACGCTCAAAGGAACCGCAGGGACCGGAACGTCGAGCATGAGTCATGTTAACCGTCCGTATAAAAATGCTGGGACGTCGGACCCCGCCTCAGTGTGACTTTTGCTAGATGAATTAATCGGAACCGGCTGAAGTTCAGGACGGTCCCACCGACAGCTCCTTAAAAGGTCAGCGGCCATGCCTGATCATAAGGTCAAGATCCCGATCAGCCACGATCACAGATCCTGGTGGCGTAGCTGGAACGATTATCCCAATCCGACGCTCGATGCGGTCTTGGCACTCTTCATCGTGGCCGTCATCGTGGTGGTGTTTTGGTTTTTGTTGATGAAGTGACGAAAGTTGGCGGCGACGAGCTGACCTTCGGCCTGATTACAGCAAGCGGCGCGGCGGAGCGTTGGCTGGATGATGCCGCCATAGCCCGCGTGTCATCTGTGAGACGCTGAGTTGTCAAACGTTGGTCCCAATTCTGGTCCCAAACTCTCCGGCACTATGGATTACGCGTCGACACAACGCGGACTCGCCAGCATCAGAAATCGTTGTAAAACCAGACTCTCCGGCACCGGTCGATACTCGATAGACCGCCACCCCTCGAATGACGGTATCGCTTGGCTGCTAGCGTCATGATGCTGCGCGTGGTTTCCCACGACAGACCGATCGCTCTCGCCAACACAAGTAGTGACTGCAAATTGGTGTCACGCATGTCTTGCTCGATCGCGGCGGGCGGCAGGTTCGACATCAGCGACAGCGCCGCAACGGTTTCCTCGAAACGGCCATTCGAAGCGAATTCCTGCAGCTTGCCGGAGGTGAGAAGGCCAGCGCGATGTATCGACTCGACGAGCACCTGCGCGGCGGCGTAATTCAGCGGTTGAGTTGCAACGGTAGTCTCGATGCGGCTTGTGACTTCGTCGACAACGCGATCGATGTCGGACTTTATGTATTCGCGTTCCGCCACCAGCGTGGCGCGTACCTTCGCCGACGCTGCGGTGAGCAGGCGGTCAAACAGTTGGGGCGGCAGATCGGGACGCAGTCCGACGCAGGTCGTCAGCGCATCGTCATCCCGGGAGCGCCTGATCAGGGTGTCGAAGCCTTTTTCGGAGAATTTGGCAGCCTTGTTCTTTGCAGTGCTCAGCACGACCTGCTGGTCGCCGCGTTCCACAAGTACCTCGGTGAGGGCTTCGGGGAGCGCCTTCCGGCGCGAAATGGCGAGCAGATGTTCCTGGTTCTTGGTGCGCGCGCATTCGATCAGTGTTTCGGTGTCGAGGCGTTCCGCCTGGGTCAGGACAGGGGAGGCCACGTCGATAGCGTCGTCGCAGGCAAGCACGCGCAGAATCTTGGGCGGGGCGATTGGTACAGGGCCGAGGCGGATTGCAAGAAGTGCGCGTGACGATTGTTCGATGGTTGCGACCAGCCGGACAAAGACATCGTCGATGAGGTCGATCTCATCATCGGAATATTGATCGGAGCCGACCAGGAAAAGATCGGTGAGGTGCCGCAGCATCACCGACTTCCGCTGGTCGGTGCTGTGCACAATCGAGCTGTCGAGCTCTCGGATGAGTTCCAGTGGAGCGCCCATGCGCCTTGGAGAACCGTTTTTGGTTGGCCACGGACTGGGAGGTCCGAGTGGTAAACGTCCATTCAGATTGTAGGCGATGCCGGTTTAGCAATTCGTAAAGACCATGGGCCGATGTAGGGCGAGGGCGCGGCGAATCCCGACAATATGCGCGCAGAGCTCCGCCTTCGCGGCTACTGCTTCAGAAGGCCGCAGTACTTTTGAGCGCCGCTGTCCCAGCAGCCCGTCCTCATGCAGTTCGACTGCCGCGCGCCGCAGTTTGTGACACAGATCGACAGAAACGACCGATCAGGGTTTTTCCTGCAATTTGCGATGCAGTTCGTTTGCTCGGTGCTGCAGCGCATGGGGACCGCGAAGACCGTTGTGGACGGGAGAAGGCAAAGCAGGGTCGCGGCAATGCGTGCAAGCCGCTCAACACCGTGCCTGCGGGAATCAGCTGTGGTCATGTCGCCTGTCTACGAAGGGCGGTGCCGGCTGGCAATTCCGTTGCTTGCTCCTTTCGTCTGTGATTGATACCTAATCCCCACTTCGCTATGGCCGGGCCCTCCCGGCCATCCACGTCTTTGAACGAACACACGAAATGCCGGTACGGACGCCCTTTTACGTCACCACTGCGATCTCGTATCCGAATGGGCCGCCGCACATCGGCCATGCCTATGAGGCGATCGCGACCGA
>DAISKM010000569.1:1006-2741 GCA_036820945.1 Pseudolabrys sp. | reverse complement strand
ATGTCTGGGCCGGCGTGCGCACCTCCGACGGACGTTAGCGGCGACTCCAACCCAACCGCGGCCTCATTCGATCGTCTTGCTGTTGCAGCGGCAATGCGATCATCTATACGTCATATGAAGCGCACAGCCGGGTAAAACATGGCGAAAAATGCCCAGAAATCCTCGCGTCGTTTGCGGTCGCAGCTCTGGTTCGACAACCCTGAAAATCCGGGAATGACCGCGCTCTATCTTGAGCGCTATCTCAACTTTGGGCTGACCGCGGCCGAGTTGCGCTCAGGCAAGCCGATCATCGGGATCGCACAGACAGGTTCGGACCTCTCCCCGTGTAATCGCCATCACCTCGAACTTGCCAAACGCGTGCGCGAGGGCATTCGCGATGCTGGCGGCATCGCCTTCGAATTTCCATGCCATCCCATCCAGGAAACCGGAAAACGTCCTACTGCCGCGGTCGACCGCAACCTTGCTTACCTTTCACTCGTCGAAGTGCTCTACGGCTATCCGATCGACGGCGTGGTGCTCATGACAGGCTGCGACAAGACCACGCCTGCCTGCCTGATGGCGGCGGCGACGGTGAACACACCGGCAATCGTGCTATCCGGCGGTCCGATGTTGAATGGCTGGTGGAAAGGTGAACGCGCGGGTTCGGGCACGGTCGTCTGGAAAGCGCGCGAGGAACTCGCCGCAGGCCGTATCGACGATCGCGAATTTCTGGAAATTGCCGCGGCTTCCGCGCCCTCGGTTGGCCATTGCAACACCATGGGCACGGCATCGACCATGAACGCCCTGGCTGAGGCGCTTGGCATGTCGCTGCCCGGTTGCGCTGCGATTCCTGCGCCCTATCGGGAGCGCGGGCAGATGGCCTATGAAAGCGGGGTACGCGCGGTGAAGATCGTTGAAGAGGACCTCAAGCCCTCAGACATACTCACGCGCAAGGCATTTGAGAACGCTATCGTTGCCAATTCGGCCATCGGCGGCTCAACCAACGCGCCGATCCATATCAATGCGATCGCCCGACACGTCGGCGTCAAACTCTCGATCGAGGACTGGGAGAAGGTTGGCTTTAACATTCCCTTGTTGGTCAACATGCAGCCAGCCGGAAAATATCTCGGCGAGGAGTATTACCGGGCCGGCGGATTGCCCGCGGTCATGCACGAATTGCTGCGCGCCAAGCGCGTCCATGGCGACGCGCTCACCATCAACGGAAAGACCTTGGGCGAGAATGTCAAAGACGCCAAGAGCACGGATGCCGACGTCATCAAGCCCTACAAGGCCCCAATGAGAAAGCAGGCCGGCTTCAAGGTGCTCAAGGGAAATCTGTTCGATTCGGCAATCATGAAGACCAGCGTGATTTCGGACGATTTCCGCAAGCGCTTTCTTTCCAAGCCAAAGGACAAGAACGCATTCGAGGGCCGCGCGGTGGTGTTCGAAGGCCCCGAGGATTATCACCGACGCATCGACGACCCGTCGCTGAAGATCGATGAAAATACCCTGCTGTTCATGCGCGGCACGGGGCCGATCGGCTATCCGGGCTCGGCGGAAGTGGTGAACATGCAGCCGCCGGCGGCTCTCATCAAGAAAGGCATCACGTCCCTGCCCTGCATCGGCGACGGGCGGCAGTCGGGTACGTCCGGCTCGCCGTCGATCCTCAATTCATCGCCGGAGGCTGCAGCCAATGGCGGGATTGCGCTCCTAAAGACTGGCGACCGCGTGCGCATAGACCTGCGCAAGGGAACCG
>DAISKM010000569.1:0-996 GCA_036820945.1 Pseudolabrys sp. | reverse complement strand
GGAACCGCCGACATTCTGGCTTCGAAAGCGGAGCTGGCGCGCCGGCGAAAAGCATTGCTCAGGCGCGGCGGTTATCATTATCCGCCAAGCCAGACGCCGTGGCAGGAAATCCAGCGAGCGATAGTCGACCAACTGGCCGAGGGCATGGTGCTCAAGCCCGCGGTGAAATATCAGCGCGTCGCCCAAAAAAGCGTCCCACGCGACAACCACTGAAGAGGGTACCGTCGTGAGCAAAAGGTTGAACGGAAAACTGGCATTGGTCACTGCAGCCGGCCAAGGCATCGGCCGCGCCATCGCGGACGCATTCATCGCCGAAGGCGCCAAGGTCATTGCAACCGACGTCGCCGCCGACAAGCTCAAGGGGTTGAAGGCCGCGAAATGCGCGAAACTTGATGTGCTGTCGAGCAAAGCAGTCGATGCTTTTGCCGCAGCAGTCACAAAGGAATTCGGCGCGCTTGATGTGCTCGCCAACGTGGCAGGTTACGTCCATCAGGGCACGGTGCTCGAATGTTCGGAGAAGGACTGGGATTTTTCCTTCGACCTCAACGTCAAATCCATGCACCGGACCATCAAGGCATTCCTTCCAGCCATGCTCAAGAATGGCGGCGGCTCGATCATCAACATGTCGTCGGGCGTTTCATCGGTCAAAGGCCTGCCGAACCGCTACGTCTATGGAGCAACAAAGGCCGCCGTCATCGGGCTGACCAAGGCCGTTGCTGCCGACTTCATCACCAGGGGCATTCGCTGCAACGCAATCTGTCCCGGCACGATTGTATCGCCATCGTTCGAGGAGCGCGTCAAAGCGGTATCCAAGACGACGGGTAAGCCGCTCAAGGAGGTGCGAGAAAACTTTATTGCGCGTCAGCCCATGGCACGGCTCGGCACTGCCGAGGAAGTGGCGGCGCTTGCGGTTTTCCTGGCCTCGGATGAATCGAGCTACATCACCGGCCAGCCCCATCTGGTCGATGGTGGCTTGGCCTTATAGCACCTGATTTC
>DAISKM010000568.1:0-2745 GCA_036820945.1 Pseudolabrys sp. | reverse complement strand
TTCGAGATCGGCTCGGAGGGCGTCGAGGTCCGGTTCCTGCCCCACGGTGCCGTCCGCGCGCACGCGCTCATCCACCTCGATGACGCGCTCGTAAAGCATGTCGGGCTTGATAATCTGACGCGCGAAAATCTTTGGACGTGCCTGGTACCCGATCTTGAGAGCGTCACGGTAACCCTTCGTGATAAGCAGGAGCGTACGTTCACCCTTCCGTTCGAGAAGGGCGTTGGTTGCGACTGTGGTGCCCATCTTCACCGCGCCAACGCGACCCGGCGGAATTTCTTCGCCGGACTCCAGCCCAAGCAAATCGCGAATGCCTTGCACCGCAGCATCGGCGTAGGCTTCTGGATTCTCCGACAGGAGCTTGTGTGCCACCAGCATGCCGTCGGGGCGCCGCCCGACTACGTCGGTGAAGGTGCCGCCCCGATCGATCCAGAAGTCCCAGAGACGTGGTGAAGATTGTTTTGGCATGAGCTTGGCGGCAAGAAAGCAACACTATGTCCGGCCTGTCGGGGTCAAAACAAGCCTGCTAGGCTCAGTCGGGGAAAAAAATTGGTGACCTGGATGAAAGTGCTGTGCGCATTTGCGGTTGTGTCGTTGGCCGCCGCCTCGCCCTCGCCGGCGGACGAAATCAAAGTACTCAGCGGCAACGGTCCGAAGGCGGCGGTGCGCCAGCTTTGCGCGCAGTTTGAAAAAGCGACCGGGAATACGATTGATCTTCGCTTCGGTGTTAACGTCGATGTCAAGAAAAAGATCGAAGCCGGTGAGCGTTTCGATGTGGTGATCGGAAATCCCCCGATTATCGATGCACTGATAAAGGAGGGTGCAGTTATCGGGCCACGGGCCGATATCGGCCGTTCCGGCCTCGGCGTGGCGGTGCGTGCAGGCGAGGCGAAACCGGACATTGCCACAGTCGACTTGTTCAAACGTGCGCTGCTCGCAGCGAAGGCGGTCGCTTACCCCGGCAGAGGAGCCAGCGGCATATATTTTGTCAGCCTTCTCGATCGTCTGGGGATCAAGGGGGAGATGCAAGGCAAGCTCAAGCCGATGGAGGCAGAGGACACGGTCGAGGTCGTCGCGCGCGGCGAAGCCGACATGGTCGTTGTGGTCGCGACACGCATATCCGACGTCCCTGGTGTCGAGTTTGTTGGACCGATCCCTGAAGAACTGCAGACGAAGATCGGATTCGCCGCCGGCCTGGCAACGTCGGCAAAAGAATCCGAGCCAGCCAAGGCTCTGATCCGTTTTCTGACCGCGCCTGCTGCAGCAGTGACGCTGCGAGCCAAGGGGGTCGATCCAATTTGACGCGCCTGTCCTAAGGCGGACCTGCGCAACCCCAAAGACTATTGCCTGCAAACCAAGCCCCGCGTCATCATGCGCCAGGGGGGGATCGCGCATGGTACGCATTTTTCTGGACAGGCTGTATCTCTTCGCCGGCTATGCCGCGGGCGGTTTCCTGCTGGCAATCTTTGTCTTGATGATGCTGCTATCGGCCGGCCGTCCCGTGGGGCTGAATATTCCCGCCGGGGACGATCTTGTCTCCTGGTGCATGGTGGCGACGTCATTTCTGGGATTGGCGCATACGTTTCGTCACGGCGAGATGATCCGGGTCGGACTTCTGATCGATCGGTTGGAAGGTCGCACCCGCCATTTTGTCGAAATTGCCGCGCTGCTGATCGGCGGGTTCTTCATTGCTTTCTTTGCATATTACGCCACGCTGCTCACATACGATTCCTGGCGCTTTCACGACATGGCTCAGGGCGTATTGCCTGTGCCGCTGTGGATTCCGCAGCTCGGATACAGTGGCGGCCTATTGATTCTGCTGGTCGCCTTTATCGACGAACTCATCCACGTGGTGCGCGGCAATCCACCAAGATACCGAAGCCGAAGACGGCCGAAGAGGTCGTCGAGCAGGCTATTCAGAGCGGTGTTTGAGATGGCTGAACTGGTCGGCATCTCCGCACTGTTGCTTGTTTTTCTGACGGTCCTGCTCGCGGGCGGAGTATGGATCGCCATGGCTTTGATGGCGACCGGCTATGTCGGCATGCAATTCATTGGCGGCGGCATCCCATCCGGCCCCGTTCTTGCGACGACAATCTGGGGCAACAGCAACTCGTGGACATTGGCGGCGCTGCCACTTTTCATCTGGATGGGTGAAATCCTGTTCCGCACCAAGTTGTCGGAAGAGATGTTTCGTGGCTTGGCACCGTGGCTCAACAGAATCCCGGGACGTCTGATGCACGTGAATGTGCTGGCGTGCGGCATTTTTGGCTCCGTGTCCGGCTCCTCGGCTGCCACCTGCGCGACCGTCGCCAAAATCGCCTTGCCGGAACTGAAAAAGCGCGGCTACGACGAGATGGTTTCCCTCGGCTCGCTTGCCGGGGCCGGCACATTGGGAATTCTGATTCCGCCGTCGATCACCATGGTGGTCTATGCCGTCGCCGCCAATGTTTCCATCATCCAGATCTTCCTTGCCGGCTTTCTGCCGGGATTTCTGGTGATGGCGCTTTACTCGGGCTACATCGCCGGCTGGTCGCTTGCCCATCCGGAAAAAACGCCGCCTCCGGAACCGCCGATGACGTTTCGCGAGAAGCTGCACGAGTCCAGGCAACTTATTCCGTTGGCTTTGCTCATCCTCCTTGTCTTTCTTTCGTTGCTGCTGGGCTGGGCGACCGCAACCGAGTGCGCGGCGTGGGGCGTGATGGGATCGCTGGCCATTGCCTGGTGGCACAATGCGCTGACCTGGGA
>DAISKM010000567.1:0-2748 GCA_036820945.1 Pseudolabrys sp. | reverse complement strand
GTATGGCATTCGCGAAGCGTCAGCTGCCGTTGGTGGTCGGCGCAGAAGCATCTGGAGAAATCGCTGCAGTCGGCAGCGGCGTTTCAGCCTTCGCAGCTGGCGACAAGGTTGTGATGTATGGCGCCATGACGTGCGGAAAATGTTCAGCGTGTCGCGAAGGTCGCGACAATTTGTGCGAGAACGTCGGCGGGATCATGGGTTTTCACATTGATGGCTTTTCACGCGAGCTGATCAATTTGCCCGCGCGGCTCGTAATTCCCGTGCCGAAAGGCGTTTCGCTGCGTGATGCCGCGTGCGCGCCAATCGCATTTGCTACGGTCGAACACATGTTGTTCGACAATGCCAAGCTAAAACCCGGAGAGACCATCCTGGTCCACGCCGGCGGTTCGGGGATCGGCTCAGTTGCAATCAAGATGGCAAAGGCGCTTGGCTGTACGGTCATAACCACTGTCGGTGACGACACAAAAGCTGAAAAAGCCAAGGCACTCGGAGCAGATCACGTTATCAATTACAAGACCCAGCGCTTCGAAGGCGTTACTCGCAAGCTTACCGGGAAGAAAGGCGTCGACGTCGTCTTTGAGCATGTAGGCGGAGAGGGATTTAATGGCTCTCTGCTCTGCCTCAAGCGCGGCGGACGCCTGGTCACCTGTGGTTCGACCGCGGGACCGATCGTGACGATCAATCTCATGCAACTGTTTCAGCAGCAGTACAAAATACTTGGATCATTTGGGGCATCCATGCGCAACATCCGCGACAGTCTATCGAAGATTGCTGCGGGCATGACACCGATCATCGATACCGAGGTGCCACTCACCGATTTCGAGCGCGGCCTCGCCCGATTGGAGAGCCGACAGGTGTTCGGCAAGGTGATTGTGAATTTCTAGCGCATAGCCTGAACAATGAGGACCGGTTCTTCGGCAAAGATCATGCGCCACGTAAAGTCGGGCGTGTCCAGATGAGACGAATGGTTCGTCGCCTGCGGCGCGGCTTCAAACGCGCAAGCAATGCTCTACTTGGAACGCTTGCGATCGGCGTACTGAGCGGCGTCCGACTGACCGATCCCGACAGGATGTCGGATTTCGCCGGCTGGATGATGCGCACGATTGGGCCGTTTCTTCCGGAGAACCGGATTGGGCGCGCCAATCTTGTCGCCGCTTTCCCGGAAAAAACCAGATCCGAGATCGATACGATCCTTCGCGGATGCTGGGAGAACCTCGGCCGCATGGGGGCCGAATTTGCGCACCTCGACGTGCTCTGGAGTTACGACCGCGAGCAGCCCAAGAGAGGCCGGATCGATCTCGCCCAGCCCGACATTGAGCGGTTTCACAAGCTCCTGGACGATGGCAAGCCGGCGCTGATTTTTGCCGCACATCTCGCGAACTGGGAACTGCCGGCGATTTGCGCCACGACCTACAGTCTTGACAGCGCAGTGCTCTATCGGCGGCCAAACATCTCCGGTATCGACCGTTGGCTTACCGAAACCCGCAAGGCCAACATGGGCGAGCTAATTTCAAGCAATCTCGATGCACCGATGAAAATCGCCGAGGCGCTGAAGCGAGGTGCCCACGTCGGCATTCTTGTCGACCAATATTATGTGCGGGGCGTCCCCGTCACCTTTTTCGGCCGTCCGACCATGGCTAACCCTCTGCTTGCGAGGCTCGCGCGCCACTTTGATTGCCCGATCCATGGGACACGCATCGTACGTCTGCCGAACTATCGCTTCCGCGCGGAGTTGAGTGAGGAACTTGAGCCGGCACGCGACAATGAAGGAAAAATCGACATAGCCGGCACGATGCAAAGGATCACCTCCGTAGTAGAACAATGGATTCGGGAGAATCCTGAGCAATGGCTGTGGATGCACCGACGATGGAGACCGGAAAACTGACGGCGGTCAGCGGCCGGTCTTGATTTTCGTCCACAACCGATTCACGAAGCGCTGTGACTTCTGATCCCGCGCGCCAACCGTGTAGAGGTGATCCATCGTTGCGGCATCCGGATAGATGCTTTTGTCGTCTAGCACGCTCTTGTCGATGAATTTCTGGCTTGCCAGGTTGCCATTGGCATATGAGACGAAGTTGGTGTTCCGCGCTGCAATTTCCGGCCGCAGCAAGTAATCGATAAAGGCATGCGCTTCGTCGACGTGTTTCGCATCCTTGGGAATGGCATGGTTGTCGAAAAACATCTGCGCGCCTTCATTGGGAATCGCGTAGCCGATCTCGACACCGTTTTTTGCTTCGGCCGCGCGCTTTTGCGACTGCTTGATGTCTCCTGACCAGCCCACGACCAGACAGATTTCTCCGCCTGCGAGCGCATTCAGATATTCGGAGGAATGAAATTTTCTGACCAAAGGCCGGATTTTCATCAGAAGTTCGCCGGCCTTTTCCAACTCCTTCGGATCGTTCGAGTTTGGATTCAAGCCGAGAAAGTGCAATGCTGCCGGTAGGATATCATCTGCGGAATCGAGCATGTGGATCCCGCAGTCACGAAACTTGGCCAGATTTTCCGGCTTGAAAACGACGTCCCAGCTGTCGATTTTGCCCTCGGGGCCGAGCCGTTCGCGCATCGCCTTCACGTTGTAGCCGATGCCCGTAGTTCCCCACATGTAGTTGACGGCGAACTGGTTGCCAGGATCATAAACAGTTAGGCGCTTGGCTATGTCGGGCCAGACATTGCCGAGATTCTTGAGTTTGCTTTTGTCGAGCTTTTGGAAGACACCGCCCCTTATTTGCCGCTCGAGAAAGTAAGCGG
>DAISKM010000566.1:0-2761 GCA_036820945.1 Pseudolabrys sp. | reverse complement strand
GTAGGATCACCAAGATTGGCGAAAACACCGACACGCGTGATACCGGGCAACGCCCTTGTGAGCAGCTCAAGCTGTTTTCCAACCAACTGTTCATCGCCCCACCACAAACCGGTAATGTTGCTTCCTGGCCGTGACAAACTAGCGGCGAGCCCAAGCCGCACGGGATCCTGTGACACGCTGATCACAATGGGTATCGCTTGTGTTGCTTTGTGAGCTGCGACTGCAGCGGGTGGTGAGGCAGCAAAGATCACGGCCGGCTTCAATTGCACCAATTCAGCGGCTAGTTTGGGCAGGCGTTCGAACTGTCCATTGGCAAACCGAAATTCAAGAACCGTTTTGTCGGCTGGAAATAAACCTTAGCCACGGCGCTGCGTGGAAGGCGCTCATCAACACATACATCACCGTCATTCCGCTCACCGGGGATGAGCCTTGCATCGCCATACAGAGCATGTCCGGCTGGCCGGTGAAAAAGACGGTCCACAGCGCCATGAGTGTGAAGGTCGGCGCGGCGGCGAGGCCGAGCCACACGGCCAAGCCGGCAGCGGCATGGCCGCATCCGGCACAGATGTCGACGTTGCGACGCCTGACAGGAGAAATCGACACGTCAGTCATGGCCGTACCCCTCACACGCTCGCCTTGCAGCACGAGCCAACCGCGGTCAGAGTCTTCGCCGGCGCTTCCGGATTGTAGCGGTCGTGGTGACGCACCCATGCCATATTGTGGCCCACCTGCTCGTCGCGTCCCTTCGGCACGAGGTCGAGCATCCGATACGTCCCCATCATCACCTCGACGCCACGGCCGTAGGTCGAATAGGTGTGGAAGACATCGCCCGCGTCATCCTTGTAAAAGGCGCTGACACCGGGCCACTCCTCGCCCGTGTGCCGCCACGTGCCGTAATTGTAATTGATCCGACCTTTGGCCACTTCTTCCGGCGTGAAACTGACGCCGAAGTCATAGTTGAAGTCGGTGCCGTACGAGGACACCCATCTGAACTGCCAGCCCATGCGCCGACGAAAGCGCTCGATCTCGTTGAGCGGCGCGCGCGAGATTGCGACGAAGGTAACGTCGCGATGCGCCAGGTGCACGGTCATGCCGTCGACGTGGTCGGCCATGTAGGAGCACCCCTTGCAGCCTACTTCCGCGCCCGGCTTGAGCATGAAGTGCTGCACCAGGAGCTGGTGGCGGCCGTCGAACAAGTCGGCGAGCGTTTGCCGGCCATCGGGCCCGTCGAAGACATACGCCTTGTCGACGGGCACCCACGGCAGTCGCTGACGCAGCCGCGCGACGTCATCGCTACGCCGCATCAAATCCTTCTCGGCGGCGAGCAGATCGAGCCGTGCCTCCAGCCACTTCTCACGTGTTGCAGTCACATGTGTCGTCATTGTGCTTCTCCCTTCATTGCCCGACGCTTGCCGGGCGTTGATCGTGAGATTGATTTAATGCCGGCCATCAGAGGGTCGGGAGTGACAAGTGTGTCGGGATTTGAGCGGGTTCCCTGCTATGGCCACAGCACGCGCGGCCATCCGTCGCGGCACATTTGCCGCGTGCGCGAGGTCGTGCGTCACCGAACTAGGCGTCGCGTTTCCGAAAGGCGGCCTCTCCGGCATCCGACACCGCGACCCATTTTGGATCCGGCGCCGCGTTGGGGATGTAGCAATCGTTCCAGTTCCACCACTTGTACGGCCGCTCCTGCGGGTAGCCCTCGGGCGAGTCCTCCCAGATCTCCTGACGACCAAGCGCCGTCATATCAAGGTAGCTCCAGACGGTGCCCATCGCCTCGTCGCCACGGCTGTTGATGAAGTAGGTCCGGAAGACGCGCTCACCGTCGCGGAGGAACGCGTTGTGACCGTGCCATTGATCGACACCGAAGTCGGCGTCGAAGTTGTCGGTGATGGTGTACCAGGGCATGTCCCAGCCCATCCGCGCTTTCAGGCGCTCGATGTCGGCCTGCGGTGCCCGTGACGCGTAGGCGAGCGTCGTATCGCGCGCGTTCAAATGGGAAAGATGGCCGACCTGGTCGGCGCCGAGAGAACAGCCAATGCAGGCATGCTCCGGCCAGCCGTGCACGCCCGGCTCGAAGAAGGCGCGGTAGATAATCAGCTGACGCCGGCCCTCGAACAAATCGAGCAGACTCGCTTTGCCCTCAGGCCCGTCGAACACATAGGCCTTTTCCACGGCCATCCACGGCATCCGCCGGCGTTCGGCGGCCAGCGCGTCGCGGGCGCGCGTGAAGGCCTTTTCCTTCACGAGCATCTGCTCACGCGCGGCCTCCCATTCTTGGGGCGACACGATCGGGGGCGGTTTCATGACGTGCTGTCCTGCTTTCCGGTCGTTCTCGGGTGATGTATTCGTGACCATTGTTTTCTCCGTCTTTCCGCTGTCGATTGGCTGCTCGATACTGGGTGTAAGTGTCAGTCGTGAGAGACACCTAGTGCTGCCTATCGACATGGTGGGAGTGACAAGTGTGTCGGGATTTGAATGGACTCGCTGATCACCGCAGCGGCGCGCGCGCTCTCAACGGGAAATCCGCTCAACGCGCTTAACTACATCGCGCTGCGCGACGATCCGCCGGCGCTGGCCCTTCGCGGTATCGCTATGGCGCAGCTCGGCGATCTTGCCCGCGCCAAAATACTGCTGCGGCGCGCGGCCCGCGCCTTCGGCCCGCGGGAGACCGTCGCCCGCGCACGCTGCGCCGTCGCCGAGGCCGAGGTCGCGCTCGTCTCGCGCGACCTCAACTGGCCGGTGAAGGCGCTCGATGCAG
>DAISKM010000565.1:0-2766 GCA_036820945.1 Pseudolabrys sp. | reverse complement strand
TCCATGCAGGGATCGGGCAAGCAAATCGAAAGCCGCTGGCATCGGGCGCTGCGATCAGTGCTCTATGGCCATAACGTCGACCGCAATGTGAAGGCGAAGGCGCGGCTCGGGCTGGCTGTCGTTGCCTTCGCGGCTATCTTTTCGGTGATTGCAGTACGACTAGTGATGTTCGCGACGGTCAATGACGGACATGGCGGCCGGCGAAGCATCACGCAGGACGCGGTGGCCACCGCGCGACCAGACATCGTCGATTGCAATGGAGAAATACTCGCAACGGACGTAAAGACTCCGTCGCTCTTTGCCGAACCGCGCAAAATTATTGATGTTGACGAGGCAGTCGAATTGCTGACTGCCGTGCTGCCCGATCTGGATGCCAACGAAGTTCGGGAACGTCTGTCGTCCAAGCGGGGCTTCGTCTGGCTAAAACGGGAGATTACGCCAAGCCAGCAGGTCGAAATCCATCGGCTCGGCATTCCCGGCGTGGGCTTCCTGACGGAGAACAAGCGCGTCTATCCGAGCGGGCCGGTGATCTCACACGAAATCGGCCACGTGAACATCGACAACCAGGGTATCGCTGGAATCGAAAAGTGGTTGGACGGACAGGGTCTGGCCGCGTTGCACATGGCGGGCCTCGCCACCGACCAGCTCCAGCGGCCGGTCAAGCTTGCCGTCGACTTGCGCGTTCAATATGCGCTGAGGGACGAGCTGCTGATTGCGCGCGAAAAGTATAAAGCAAAGGCTGCGGCAGGTGTGCTTGCCGACGTGAATACCGGCGAGATCACGGCGATGGTCTCGCAGCCCGATTTCGACCCCAACAATCCGCGCGAAGCCAATGATCCGAACCGTCTTAACCGGTTGACGACCGGCGTCTACGAAATGGGTTCGACCTTCAAAGCGCTGACAGTTGCAATGGCACTCGATAGCGGTCGCGTGTCGCTATCGTCTTCCTTCGACGCGCGTCTGCCGCTGCGTTACGGCAAATTCGAAATCAACGACTTTCACGCGCAAAGGCGCGTGCTGTCCGTACCGGAGATCTTTACTTATTCCTCCAACATCGGCACGGCCCGCATGGCGCTCTCGCTCGGCGTCGACTATCATATGGCGTTTCTCAAGAAGCTCGGTCAGCTCGATCGCTTGCGCACCGAATTGCCGGAAAGCGCCGAGCCGCTCGTTCCCAAACGCTGGGCCGAGCTCAATACTGTGACCATTGCATTCGGGCACGGGCTTTCGGTTGCACCCCTCCAGGCGGTGATGGGAATTTCAGCACTGGTCAATGGCGGCAGCCTGATCCCGCCGACTTTTCTCAAGCGCGACCAGGCCGTGGCCGAAAAGCTCGCCAAACGCGTCATCAAGACCGAAACGTCGGACAGGATGCGTTACCTGATGCGCCTCAATGTGGAAAAGGGCACGGCGACGCGGGCCAATGTCCCGGGCTATTATGTAGGAGGAAAAACCGGCACTTCGGAAAAGGTGGTCGGCGGCCGCTATTCCAAGACCAAAGTCTTGACCAGTTTCACTGCCATATTGCCGGCCGACAAGCCGCGCTATTTGTTGTTGATCATGCTTGACGAACCGCAGGGTCTGCCTGAGACCCATGGCTTCAGCACCTCCGGCTGGAACGCTGTGCCTGTTGGCGCTCGCGTGATCGAGAGAATCGCGCCGCTGCTGGGGATCCCGCCGCGGTTTGATCTGCCAAAGGCCGATCAAATGTTGCTGGTGAGCGCGAAGGAAACGCGGTGAAGCTGCGCGATCTCCTGCCCGAGGCGGCGACCGACGCGCGGCTGAGTGCAATCGAGGTCGCAGGCGTCACTTCCGACAGCCGCAAGGTCAAATCAGGCTTCTTGTTTGTCGCTATCGCGGGCGCCAAGGCGGATGGCGCACAATTCGCAAAACAGGCAGCCGCGGCCGGCGCGGTCGTGGTCGCGGCCGAGCAACGGCCTGACGCTTTGCCGGATGCCGCTGCATTTGTCCCTGTGAAGAACGCGCGGCGGGCCCTCGCGCTCGCCGCGGCGAGATTTTTGCCGCGGCAGCCAAAAACCATCGCGGCGGTGACCGGTACCAGCGGGAAGACATCGGTTGCCGCATTCACCCGGCAGATATGGAGCGCGATTGGTTACCGCGCGGCGAGCATCGGCACCATCGGCGTCGTTTCGCCGAAAGGCGAACAGTATGGTTCCTTGACAACACCGGATCCGGCGGAACTGCACCGGACGCTTGATCAACTGGCAAACGAGGGCGTCACGCATCTGGCAATCGAAGCCTCCTCGCATGGGCTCGATCAGCACCGGCTCGATGGCGTGCGCATCGCGGCCGGTGCGTTTACAAATCTGTCGCGCGACCATCTGGACTATCATCCGACGATCGAGGCTTACCTGCAGGCCAAGCTTCGACTTTTTGAAGACTTGATTGTCCCGGACGGAACGGCAGTGATCGGCGTCGACGACTGCTACGCGGGTCAGGTTATCGAAGCGGCAAAGATGCGCGGCCTGAAGATCTTCACCGTCGGCGAAACCGGCTCAGACATAAAGTTTGCCGGCAGGTCAATTGATGGCTTCGCCCAAATCATCACCGTTCAACATGCCGGACGCGCATATAAGGTGAAATTGCCGCTCGTTGGCGCTTTTCAGGTACAGAATGCCGGAATTGCCGCAGGCCTCGCGATAGCGACCGGTGCCGAGCCGGGCCCTGTTTTTTCGGCACTGGAAAAGCTGGCCGGCGCAAAAGGCAGACTGGAAATTACGGGGACTCACGACGGCGCGCCTATCT
>DAISKM010000564.1:0-2769 GCA_036820945.1 Pseudolabrys sp. | reverse complement strand
ACCATATTCTGGTATGTGTTTTCAGGCTTGGCTGAAGCATCCGGGCAAAGCCAGACGATGCGACGATTGGCAAACAGCCTCTCGGGCAAGGCGGGCCAAGCTTCAATCAATCCAGGGCCGACCAGCAGAAGAAAGTCCGCGCGCACGCGCGCTTCGTTTGGTGTGGTGACCATCATTCCGGCCTCGCGCATGACATCGAGGTCACGCAGCAGGGCCTCGGAATGCATGTGATCGACTACACCGCCCACGCTTTGCGCCAATTTGATCGCGGCGCGAGCCCCGGCAACATCGGTGCCAAGGCCGGCAATGACCGGCAAGCGGCTAGCCGCCAAGAGGCTTGCAGCTTCCGCGATCGCGACATCGAGCGCGGCTGACTTGCCGCGAATCCAGGCTTCAGCCATGCCGTTTCCTGTCGTGCGGCGTGGTCGGTTCCGTCGTGGTCAATCTGTCGTTGCGTCCGAACTTACTTGTCGTACTTGATATAGGCGAAGCGTGCATCCTGTTGCGGGGTGCCTTCCAGCGAGCCTCCTTCTTTGGCAGGCTGCCACTGGACAACCTCTTCGATCTTCTTGGCCAATTCAAAATCCTTATCGGTGATCCCTTTGGCCGCGTGATTCTGCAGGCGCACCTCGACCCAGGCGTAGGAAGCCGTGATGTCGGGATGGTGCCACGCTGCTTCAGCCAAGTGACCGATGGCGTTGATGACCATCAACGTGCCTTTCCAGCTGTTGGTGCGGTACTTGCGGCGAATCCAGCCGCCTTCCAACCACCAATGCGGCAAGTCGCGGGCGAGTCGCGCCTTGATCTCGTCTTCGCTGTATGTGCGTTCCTTGATTGCTTCTGCCGTCATGATGAGAAGCCTTTCTCGTGCGCGATCAATCCGATGTGTTCGGATTGCCAAGCGAGTCCAACTGTCGCAGTCTAGTCCCGGTTTGCATAAATGAAAAACCCTGTCCGGGGAGCAAACAGTTGAGTAGAGAGCCGAGCAGCGTGACGGTTACCGCTTCGGCTAGGCTGCATCTGGGATTCCTTGATCTAAACGGCGGGCTTGGACGAAGTTTCGGCAGCTTCGGTCTTGCGATCAGCGACCTGCGCACCCGCATTGTCATGTCTAGAGCGGCGATGCCGCGGGTGAGCGGACCAGACAGCGAACGCGCGCGTCGTTATCTGGAACGTCTGCAAGTGTTGCTCTCTCTTGACGATGCTCATCGCGTGCACATCGCAGAAGCTATTCCGGGTCACGCCGGACTTGGCTCTGGCACGCAGCTCGCGCTTGCGCTTGCCGCCGGTATCCGCACGCTACACAACATCCCACTCGACATCCGCGGCGATGCATTTCGCCTCGGTCGCGGCCGTCGTTCAGGCGTTGGAATCGGTCTATTCGATCTAGGTGGCGTGGTCGTTGACGGCGGATGTGGAGAAAGAACCCGCGTGGCGCCAATCGTCAGCCGAATACCGTTCCCCGACGAATGGCGTATCCTGCTTGTTCTCGACCGCAAACGCATTGGCGTGCATGGAGAAGAGGAGAGCGCGACGTTTGCTCGTTTGCCCGCATTTGCCGCTAAGGACGCTGCGTACATCTGCCGGCTTGTGTTAATGCAGGCGCTACCGGCGCTTGCGGAAGCGGATCTCGTTTCTTTTGCCGCGGCGATCAAGCAGATGCAGACAATTCTGGGCGCGTATTTTGCACCGTTGCAAGGGGGGCATCCATTTGCCAGCCCCGATGTCGCTGCAGCGCTCGAGCTTCTTGAAAGTGAAGGAGCGCTCGGGATCGGTCAGAGTTCGTGGGGCCCGACTGGATTTGCATTTGTGCGTTCGCTTGACGAAACGAAACGTCTCATCGCCTTCGCGCGCAACCACCCGCGATGCGAATCCCTGGACATCATCGCTTGCAAGGGGCTCAATCGCGGCGCAGAAATAGAAGTTGCCATGGTTGCGGCGATGCCTGATCTGTGATCTGGCCAGGAGGCGGATGTGGCTGAAAAGCATATCCTGCATATGCTGACCCCGCTCAGGCATATGAGCCCCTTCGATGTGAATATGGCTCTCGATGCCGGTTTTGACGCTGCCGTTCCCTATACCAACGTCACGCTCGCGGAAGTGACCGGTCTGGTACAGGACGCAATCTTCTCTCGTCCTCCGAAAATAGGCGTCAGGACAGGCATCTTCTTTGGGGGCAGGCAAGCGATAATGGCGCTGGACATGCTCGAGACCGCCAAGAAGGCGCTCGTGCCGCCATTCGGTATTTCGTTCTTCGCCGATCCCGCAGGCTCCTTTACTACAGCGGCCGCAATGGTCGCCTGCGTTGAGAAGTTGCTACGTGAAAAGAAAGGCAGGCAACTTAAAGGTGTCCGCGTCGCGGTGTTCGGCGCAACTGGTGTCGTCGGATTTTCCGCTGCCGTCATCGCGGCTCTGCAAGGCGCTGATGTCACATTGGTTGGCTATGACGGCATAAAGCGCGTAAGCGACGGAGCCGTGGAAATAAGATCCCGCTTCGGCGTCGAAGTTCTCGCCGCCGATGGTAGTGACGAGGAAAAGAAAATCGGAATCCTGTCAGTGAGCGAGATTGCCTTGTGTGCCGGCCGCGCTGCCGTACAAATCCTGTCGCGCGCGCAACTCGACTTGGCAAAAGGCCTTCTCATCATCGCCGACGTGAACGCGGTTCCGCCTCCCGGCGTCGAAGACCTCGATATGATGGCAAATGGGAGCGCGGTTAATTCACATGGCACCCTGGGAGTGGGTCCGCTCGCAATCGGTAACATCAAGTAC
>DAISKM010000563.1:0-2778 GCA_036820945.1 Pseudolabrys sp. | reverse complement strand
CTGATCGTTGGAAGCCTGGGAAATCTTGGTGGCGCGTGCCTCGATTTCGCCAGCCAGAACCTTTTGAGCTGCGGCGTTGAGCGCCTTCGCTTCCGAGCCTGCGGCCGCAGCGTCGGGAGCAAACATGAATCCGTCGAGCCGACCGATTACGTGACCCTCGACCGTGACTTCACCAGACTTTCCGATTTCGGTTTCCAGCATCGCCTTTTCTCGAAGCCGTCGCATCAACACGCTTGTGCGACGGTCCACGAAACGCTCGGCCAAACGTTCGTGCAGCGCATCGGATAGTTTATCCTCGACCGCGCGCGTGACACCTTGCCAGTGCTCCGGATCGGCGAGCCAATCCGGTCGATTGGCAACGAATGTCCAGGTCCTGACATGCGCTATCCGGTTGGAGAGAGTGTCGATGTCGCCATCGGTTCGGTCGGCATGGGCAACTTGACGAGTGAACCAATCCGTCGGGATGTTACCCTCTCGCATCAAAAATCCATAGAGGGCCACAACCAGTTCTGCGTGCGTCGCGGGAGCAATTTTTCGATAGTCTGGAACCTGGCAGGCATCCCATAGGCGCGCAATGGAAGCGCGGTCGCGCGCGAGCGAGCGTACATCCTCGTCGCGGGCGGCATGCTCGAGAACCAATATATCTTCACCGATGGGTGCGCGCGTCAGTCCCTGCTCTCCCGGCAGAGCGGCCAGGGACGCCTGCAAAGCGCCGATCGAAGCAAAATCAAGATCGGTATTGCGCCACTGCAGCAGGCGAAGCGGCTCGAAGCTGTGACTTTCCAGTGCTTGTACAAGTTCAGGTTCGAACGGGTCGCAGCGTCCGGTCGTGCCGAACGTCCCATCACGGGTGGCCCGGCCCGCCCGGCCCGCGATTTGAGCGAGTTCGGCCGGATTGAGCTTTCGAAACTGATAACCGTCGAACTTTCTGTCGGATGCAAACGCAACATGATCCACGTCGAGATTGAGTCCCATGCCGATCGCATCTGTCGCCACGAGATAATCGACGTCGCCGGACTGGTATAGGGCAACCTGCGCATTCCGCGTTCGGGGCGAGAGAGCACCCAGCACTACCGCCGCACCGCCACGCTGGCGGCGGATCAGTTCGGCGATTGCGTAAACCTCATCCGCCGAAAAAGCGACGATCGCCGATCGCGGCGGCAACCGCGTCAGCTTTTTCTCGCCGGCATAACTCAGCGTTGACAGCCGCGGCCGGCTGACGATGTGGGCGCCGGGCAGCAATTTCTCCACCATCGGCCGGACCGTCGCGGCGCCCAACACCAGCGTCTCCTCACGGGCGCGTGCATTGAGCATCCGGTCGGTGAACACGTGGCCGCGCTCGAAATCTGCCCCCAGTTGCACCTCGTCTATGGCCATAAAGGCGACGTCGAGATCGCGCGGCATCGCCTCGACGGTACAGACCCAGAAGCGCGAGTTTGGTGGCTTGATCTTTTCCTCGCCCGTGACCAACGCGGCTGCGTCAGTCCCCACCCGGTCGATGACCTTGTTGTAGACCTCACGCGCAAGCAGCCGCAGCGGCAGTCCGATCATGCCCGACGAATGCGCCAGCATCCGCTCGATAGCGAGATGGGTCTTGCCGGTGTTGGTAGGTCCCAGCACGGCAGTGACGCCGGCGCCGCGCGTTCGCGATGTTCGATTGGGCTGCGGGGAAAAACTGATAGGCATACGCCGTCCGGACTAGTGGAAGAGCGCTCAGGCAATCTTCCGAGAGGCTTTCTGTATCACAATGCGACGCTGGAGCATGCGCGTGGTTAAGCTTTAGAACGAGTCTGGAACGAATCGCGCCCGAATCGCTGACTCCGGAGCAGTATGGCTTCGTTCACGGCGATATCTGGCCGGCGTCGCCTGCGCAACCACAAGATGGAGTAGGGGGTCTACCGTTCAAGTGGCTGTAAGCGGTCCCGAAAGTTAACACCGCGCCGTCCGCCCCCGCTTGCAAAGAGTCAAGGGGCTTATTGCGTCTTCGACCCATTGGCCGATGCCCCGGCCTGAATTGGAACTGAAACGAATTCCCACGCCTCGAGAATTGCCTGGCCGAGGGGTGTCGGCCCCTGCGCCCGATAAGGAACCAGTACACGCGTTCCAGCAATCGGCGCGAGCCATACTTCCATATCGCGCTGCTTGGCAAGGTATCTGATCGCCGCGCGCGAAGGGATAAACCCTGCGACCGGTATGAAGTAGGCCGAGCAAACTACCACGGGCCCGGAATAGCCTTTGATCGCCTTCACCCGGTCCATTCGCTTGAAGGAAAACTGCATGTCGTAACGGAGCCTGCCGTCGAAGACTTCCTGCGTGCGCTGGCAGGCCTCGGGAACGAGAGGGTCGCCGTTCCCGGGCATGCGCACGAGTGCGGCCGTCATCGGATCAAGAACGCCGCGCTGGGAGGCTTCCGTGATCGGCACACGATTGGGGTCGTGATCCGCAGGCGGATCGACCTTGTAGTCCTTCACGTTGCCGTTGCTGATGGTGATACGAATTGAATCGAACTTCTGATTGTTGCGTAAGCTCATGCTCGCCGCGTAGATCGAGGACAGTCGTCCACCGCTCAGCGTGCCACGTGCGGTCGCGCTGCCTTGGCCGCCGGTGAACGCGCGCAACAAACCCGACGTCGTGCCGTTGACCATGGCAGTGTACTGGGTGTCGGCCACATCGATGGCCCAGCTGCCGGTGCCGATCGGAATCCCCGCAACTGTCGCTGAATAGCGCGCTTCGAGGGGAGCGGGGTCTATCACGGCGCCACTTTCCTCGAGGCGCAGC
>DAISKM010000562.1:0-2780 GCA_036820945.1 Pseudolabrys sp. | reverse complement strand
GCTCCATTGCGGCGTGCGCGAGGAACGGAGCGTGGTAAAGCGCCTCAACTTTCGTGACGGCACTCGCCATCGCCTTGTCAACGTCACCGATAGTCTGCGCCACCGCGCCGGAACGAAGCGCGGCCTGATCGAGTTCGCGCGCGATATCCTCGGTGGTGAGCTTTGCGTGCGGACCATCGTCCCATTCGATCTTCAACGCTGCCAGGCCTTTTTTCGCCGCGCCCATGTGGTCGGCCACGACTGCAACGGCGTCATCGAGCCGCACAATTTGACGGACGCCCTTGACGATTTTGGCCGCGCTATCGTCAACGCTCTTCACACGACCGCCGAAGACGGGTGATTGCGCAAGGGTGGCGATCTTTACGCCCGATGGCCGGACGTCGATGCCATACACAGCCGTTCCGTTGACCTTCGCCGGCGTGTCGAGACGCTTGGCCGGCGTGCCGATAAGCTTGAAATCCTGCGGCCGCTTGAGCGCAATCTTTTCGGGGACAGGCATCCCGGCGGCATCTGCGGCCAGTGCGCCATATTTGATGCTCCTTCCCGTTGGCGGATGAAGCACTTCCCCGCTTTGCGCGCGGCAGGACGCCGGATCGACATTCCATTTTTTTGCCGCAGCCGCTACCAGCATGGTCCTTGCAGCTGCGCCAGCTTGGCGCAACGGCTGCCACGCTCCACGGATTGCGTTCGAATTGCCGGTTGCCTGCACCCCCAGCAACGGGTTCGCATAGAGCTTTTCGTTCGGCGGAGCATGCTCCAGACGGACCTGCTTTAGATCTACCTCCAGCTCTTCGGCGATTAGCATCGGGATGGATGTGTAAGTGCCCTGACCCATCTCGACATAGGGCATGATCAGGACGATTTGCCCGTCGCTGCCGATGCGGATGAACGCGTTTGGCACGAAAGTGTCGGCCGCGTTGGCTTCTCGGTTACCGAACGGCAGACTGAGGCTTAGCATCAGGCCGCCGCCTGCGGCCGCTCCGACCTGCAAAAAGCCGCGCCGGGAAAGAACGTTCGCCGAGGGCACTTCACCGAGACGGGTGGTTCGGGAGGCGTGGTGATCGATGACCATGGCATGTCTCCCTTTCAACCTGACGCAGCCTGCTTGATCGCTTCGCGAATGCGGACATAGGTTCCGCACCGACAGATATTGCCGGACATTGCGTCGTCGATATCAGCATCCGTCGGATTCGGCTTGCTCGCGAGCAGCGCTGACGCCGACATGATCTGACCCGACTGACAGTAGCCGCACTGGATCACCTCTCGGTCGAGCCAGGCCTTTTGAATCTTGGCGCCGATCGCCGTCTTGCCGATTGCCTCGATGGTTGTGATCTCGGAGGTGCCGATGCTGTCGATTGGGGTGATGCAGGAACGGGTCGGCTCGCCGTTGACATGCACGGTGCAGGCTCCGCACAGCGCCATCCCACAGCCAAACTTCGTTCCCGTCAGGCCCAGGACGTCGCGCAATACCCACAGAAGCGGAGTGTCGCCGTCAACATCAACGCTGTGTGTGTTTCCATTGACTCTAATGGCTAAGGCCATAGTGCTCTCCTTTTCATAAGCCTGCGGATTGCCGACCCGATCCGCAGGGCGAGCACACCATTCAAAGCTTGGTGGCGTCGATGACAGCTTCGGCAAAGGCCTGAGGGGCTTCCTGGGGCAGGTTGTGCCCAATACCGCCCGTGATGGTCCGATGTTCGTATGGGCCCGATAATTTCTTCGCGTTGGCGCTCGGATCCAGGTGCGGGGCGCCGTTCGCATCGCCTTCGAGCGTAATGGTGGGCACGGTAATTACAGGTAATTCGGCAAGCCGCTTGTCTAGGTCGGCATATTTCGGCTCGCCGTCAGCCAGAGCGAGCCGCCAGCGATAGTTATGGATGACGATGCTGACGTGATCGGGGTTGTCGAAGGCCGCCGCACTGCGATCGAAAGTGGCATCGTCGAACTGCCACTTCGGCGAGGCGAGTTGCCAGATGAGTTTTGAGAAGTCTCGCCGATATTTTTCGTAGCCCAGACGTCCGCGCTCTGTGGCGAAATAGAACTGATACCACCACTCGAGCTCGGCCTTAGGCGGCAGCGGCATTTTGCCGGCTTCCTGGCTCCCGATGAGGTAACCGCTCACGGACACGGTGGCTTTGCATCGTTCCGGCCAAAGCGCGGAGACAATGTTGAGGGTTCGCGCCCCCCAATCAAAGCCAGCGAGAACTCCGCTCTGGATCTTGAGGGCGTCCATGAAAGCGATTGTATCCGCTGCGACCGCCGACGGCTGACCGTTCCGGAGCGTGTTGTTCGAAAGAAAGCGCGTACCGCCGTAACCGCGCAAATAGGGGACGAGCACGCGGTAGCCCGCCGACGCCAGCAAAGGCGAAACATCGACAAAGCTGTAGATGTCGTAGGGCCAGCCGTGCAGAAGAATGACTGGCGGGCCATCGGGCGGACCTGCTTCGGCGTATGCCACACTCAGGACGCCGGCATCGATCTGCTTCAGCGGGGTGAACGAGGTATTCGTTCCTGGCTTGATCGCAGGCAATTGCGTCGCTCTCTTATTCCCTGACTGCGCGTCAGCCGAACCGGCAATGCCTAGCTGAGCAGCGGCGATAGTCACTGCAGCAGCGCCAAAAAAATGACGGCGGTGTTGATCGATCTTTTCCGTTTCCATAACGAGATCCCCGGGGCTTCAAGCGTTGAGGTTCCTTTTGTTTTCAAACAATGTTCTCACGTCAACGCACTTTCCATCGAGCGCAGCTTGTGAAAATGCATTCATTTACCGAGCGCATACG
>DAISKM010000561.1:0-2793 GCA_036820945.1 Pseudolabrys sp. | reverse complement strand
TCGTGACTTTGGGGGTGACGAGGTCGGCGCTGGTGACGGGCTTGTTCATGACATGGGATTGTTGAGGGGTCGAATGACCTAGACCTTAGTCAATGTTTCCGGAACAGGCTTTTCCTACTCTGCTCAGTTTGTCTCGTTCTGCTCCGATGTTGGACCGGTTGGAGATACCTGCGATTGCATCAGGCAGGTGACAAATGAAGCACAGCAGTCAAAGAAGTTTTTCTCAGCCGAGCTAAATTCCCTTCCAGCCCGGCTAGTCCCTCTCCTCCCCCCGAGACCGGGTGCAGCTGCGGCCGGCCTTAATAGGGCCGGCCGCAGATTGGGCGATGCAGCAGCGCCCGGTCCCGAAAGCAATCAGATTGACAGAGATTCAACGCAAGTCGATCCGCACTTCGTGAATGGGATGCGAGCGGGAAAGATAGGAACGCGCCAACAGTCAGCCGCGCCTGGCGAAAAAGCGTCAGTGGTGTTCCTCGTGGTGTGAGCTCGCTGAATCGGCATCGCTATCAAGAGGAGTGACCTGCCATTCCGAGTTTGAGTCCGGGTAAAGCACCAGGAACACGGGGTTGCCATCGGCATCCTTGGCGCGCACTGCGAATGATATCGGGGTCATTTCGATATCGGTGAAGCCTGCGCTTGCAAGTCGATTTAGCAAAGTTGTCTCGACCGATTGCCCGATTTCGCTGCTGTCCTCCTGATGATCCAGTTTGGGGCCGACTTGATCCTGGGCTACGGCCGGCCGTTGGACGACTTGAGCGACACTCGGAACGATACCAACCAGCGATACTAAGGTTGAAATGACCAGTCTGCGCATTTCAGTCACCTTTTTGTTTAACTACGAAGTTGTTTTTCCTTAAGCCGTGCGATTGCCAACACAGCGTAATTTCCAAAATCTGAGTATGGATATGACTCAGGCTAGTGCTTTCCGCTTGGAGAACCCTGCTGGGAATAGGACGCCTTTGCCCCGTTTTTGGCTCACTCCTAGATTGGCTCGACATTAGCGAGACGTCTGATTGCGTAGCTTCTCGACGTCCCCACTCGTCAGACTGGATGGCGCGCTGCCGAACCGGCGGGTGACGTAATTGGCAACCGCTGCGATCTCGGCATTTGAATACGTGCTGCCGAAGGCAGGCATGGATACAATCCCCAGCGGAGTAAGTCTCCGCGTGCCGGAGATGATGATTTGCGCGACATTGGTCGCGGCCGGATCGTTGACCGCACGGCTTCCCGAGATCGTCGCATAGGGCGAGATCGCGCTCACCCCGCTCCAGTCGTGGCAACTAACGCATGCCTGCTGAAACACCTGCTTGCCAAGTGCGTCGGCCGTTGCGCTGCCCTCTTTGGGCGACGCGGGCGCTGGCGGCGAGATCGTCGCGGGCTCTGAAGAAGCGACGGCTGGCACGCTGCGCAAATAGGCAACCAGCGCGCGGATGTCGGCGGGTGCCATTAGACTGAAGCTTGCATCGACGGCTTCGCCCATCGGGCCCACCGCAGCGCCGCGGCCCTTGGCATGGCCTTTCGCGAGATAGGCAAACAACTCATCGTCGGTCCAGGAACCTACCCCTGTACCTTTGTCGGACGTAATATTGAACGCGTGCCATCCTGCAGCTATCGCGCCGCTGAATTTCTTGCGATTGTCGAGCGCAAAGGCTGGGTTGCGCGGCGTGTGGCATTCACCGCAATGCGCCAGCGCTTCAGCGATGTAGGCGCCTCTATTCCATTCAGGACTTTTGGCGGGGTTTGGAGCAAACCTCACGTCGGGATTAAAGGCCCAGGACCAGAAGGTTATTGTCCAGCGCTGATTGAAGGGGAATTGCAGCGTATCCGGCCGGTTCTCTGCGTGGACAGCAGGCAAGCTGAATAGAAAGGCTTTGATCGCCAGGACATCAGCGTCGGTCATGTAGGTGTACGAAGTGAACGGCATCGCTGGATAAAGTCGCGCACCATCCTTGCGGATACCGCGCTGCACCGCGTTGAGAAAATCCTGATCGCTGTAGTTGCCAATGCCAGTGTCCTTGTCGGCGGTGATGTTGGTTGAATAGAGCGCGCCGAACGGCAGCGGAAAGGCCAAACCGCCGGCATAATCCCTCGCGCCCGGTGCCGAGTGGCAGACCATACAGTCGGCCGCACGTGCGAGATATTCGCCGCGCTTGACGATGTCGGCATTGGCGAGATCGGAGGGAACGCCGGTCGGATTCGCTTCGTGATAGTCCGTGAGCGCGACCGTTGAGCCTCCGGCAAAAGCAAGCGGCCCCGGATTGAACATCCACCAGCCGAATAGTCCAACGGAAACGATGATGATGACTGCAATGACAACGCTAACAATGCGACGCATCGCGCTCACGCCTTCTTTGCAGCAATTGCGGCGCGATCGATCGGCAGGCGGCGCAAGGCAACCCCAGTCGCCGCGTAGATCGCATTGCGCAAGGCCGGTGGGCCTGCGGCGACACCGGTTTCACCAATGCCGCCCGGGCGCTCATCGCTCTTGATGACGTGCACGTCGATTGGCGGCACCTCGTCGATGCGCAGCATACGGTAGTCGTTGAAATTGGATTGCGTGACCCGGCCTCTGTCGATCGTGATCTCTCCCCAAAGCGCAGCTGTGAGCCCGAAGATCAGCCCGCCCTGCAGTTGCGCGATAATGGTGTCAGGGTTGACGGCGATGCCGGTATCGACTGCCGAGGTGGCCCGGCGCAGATGCACTTCGCCCTGCCCGTCGACTTCAGCCTCGACTACAGTGGCAATGAAGCTGCCGAACGATGGTTGCACGCTGACACCGCGACCAGCCCGCGC
>DAISKM010000560.1:0-2797 GCA_036820945.1 Pseudolabrys sp. | reverse complement strand
GGTCAACGGTGCCGGCCTGGCGATGGCGACGATGGACATCATCAAGCTCTATGGCATGGCGCCCGCCAATTTCCTCGACGTCGGCGGCAGCGCGACAAAAGAGAAGGTCACGGCGGCGTTCAAGATCATCACGTCCGATCCGAACGTGAAGGGAATTCTGGTCAACATATTCGGCGGCATCATGAAATGCGACGTGATCGCTGAAGGCGTGGTCGCCGCGGTCAAGGAAGTCGGACTAAAGGTGCCGCTGGTTGTGCGCCTGGAAGGCACCAACGTCGAGCTCGGCAAGAAGATCATTGCGGAATCCAAACTCAACGTGACCTCGGGCGATGACCTTGACGATGCTGCCCAGAAGATCGTGAAGGCGGTGAAGGGCAATCAATGAACGTTTCGAACAGGCACAGGAGGGAAGCGATGATCCGCTATGTTTTCGCGCTTGCAATCCTCGGTGCCGTTGCGACGCCCGCACCCGCGCAGGATGCCGTTCCCGATCTCAAGGGGACCTGGACCGGAAAGGGCAAGTCAGTCGTCTTCGGCAACAACGCCCACCATGCGGGCAAGCAGTCGACATCCAGCCCGCCGCGCGTGCGCGACATTGAGGCGATCCATGTTGTTGAAGGTCAGGACGGACGGTTGGCCTGGGGCCGCTCCTCCTCTGCGGCGGCCGATACCAAGGAACCGTTTGCCTGGGCGATTGCGAGCGACAACAAGTCGATCGTTGGCGCGGATATGGACGGTTACTTCCGGATCACGATCCTGTCGCCCGACCGCATGGAGAAATGTTACGCGCAGAACGCGGCACGCCCGAGCCGCGCGATTGTCGCGTCATGCCAAATCATGGATCGGGTGAAACGGTAAAGACTGTCCGATGTCCATTCTCGTCGACAAGAACACCAAGGTTATCTGCCAGGGCTTTACGGGCAAGAACGGCACCTTCCATTCGCAGGCCGCGATTTCGTACGGCACCAAGATGGTCGGCGGCACCTCGCCCGGCAAAGGCGGCTCGGCACACCTCGGTCTGCCGGTTTTCGACACGGTCGCCGAAGCAAAGGAAAAAACCGGATGCGATGCGAGCGTGATCTACGTTCCGCCGGCCGGAGCGGCCGATGCAATTTGCGAAGCGATCCAGGCGGAGGTTCCGCTGATCGTCTGTATCACCGAAGGCATTCCCGTGATGGACATGGTGAAGGTGAAGCGCGCGCTCTCCGGCTCGAAGTCGCGCCTCATTGGCCCTAATTGCCCCGGCGTCATGACTGCGGGCGAATGCAAGATCGGCATCATGCCCGGCAACATCTTTAAGCCGGGCAAGGTGGGAATCGTCTCGCGCTCCGGCACACTCACCTATGAGGCGGTTTTCCAGACCAGTCGTGAGAATCTGGGTCAGACCACCGCGGTTGGAATCGGCGGCGATCCGGTCAAGGGCACCGAGTTCATTGCGGTGCTGGAGATGTTTCTGGCCGATCCCAAAACTGAATCGATCGTGATGATCGGCGAGATTGGCGGCGCGGCTGAAGAAGATGCCGCGCAATTCTTGAAGGACGAGGCGAATCGAGGCCGCAAGAAGCCGATGGTCGGGTTCATCGCCGGACGCACCGCGCCGCCAGGCCGGCGCATGGGTCATGCGGGCGCGATCATCTCGGGAGGCAAGGGGGATGCCGAGTCCAAGATTGCCGCGATGGAGTCGGCGGGGATCAAGGTGTCGCCTTCTCCCGCGAGGATCGGCAAGACGTTGGTTGAGCTTCTAAGCTCCTGAGTTTGTTTGGATATCCCGCCAGAACTGAAGACCTTATCTCCTGAGGTCATTTATCTTTAGCTGGAACGTTTAGTCGCGGAGATGCCTGACCTGGTACATGGGTCAATCACACCAGAAAGAAATTTATGGTTGGGAGATGCTGCGGCGCTGGTCAAATTGATGGGCGACACGACAGAGACCGTGAGACTGCATGTGGCCTCCGAATACCTGCATGGAGCTACTCGGGAAGGTAACGCGCACAGTATCATCGCAGTTGTCAATCGGGCTCTCGCGAAGGCGCGGCGGGAAGTGCCTGCGTTTCAGGGCGCGCTGATTGAGGCAGGACGTCCATATGATGCTTTCGCGGCAGTCGGAAATGTTTTGCGCGCAGCAAAGTCAGGCGCATTGCTAGTTGACTGTTACGCTGACGAGAAGGTCGTCGAGCATTTCGTGCAGTTGGCTCCCTTTAACGTTCCTGTGCGTCTCCTGACCACTAAAATGTACATAGATCGACTTAAGACTGCCGTCGAACGTTGGGTACGCCAGCACGGCAATGACCGGCCTTTGGAGTGTCAGCCATGCCGCCGGGTTTCACGGCACGCGCAATCGCTCGCTACGAAGAACTGCGGAAGTCGGCCGCGCCAATCTCTTAGCCATCCGGAATGGGCATGTCCCGCGCCGGGCTGGCCGTTGCACGCGAGCATTTCGGTTGCGTCGACCCACAGGTGGCCTGATTGCTCGATTTGTGCTCGATTTCTAGTTCACGCCGTTTCCGGTCTACAGAGGAATTCAAAATATGCCTGATTCTATTGACGCTCCCTAGGGGAGTGCACGAGTTTAAGCAAGGACAACGGCTTAGCTCACAGTTTGGGAAGTAAGCCTGGCATTGATCTTCAATGCGTATCAGGCGAGCCACCCAAACCCAAACGCGAATTTGCTGCCCGCCGCACCGTTACCAATCGATTTGAGACGTTTCGCTGCCAAGCATGCGAACGTGGCGTTAAGCGCAAATCTCGCCAGCAAAGATTTTGTTCGTCGACGAGCCGAATGCGCTGCCGCTACGAC
>DAISKM010000559.1:0-2799 GCA_036820945.1 Pseudolabrys sp. | reverse complement strand
TCGCCGCGGACCCCAATCCACTTCTTGTGGGACGTTGTCCCGTGTCATTCCGTGCAGCAATTCGTCAAGCGTGTAGCGCGATTTGCGTGTCCGTTTGACGAGGGGGCGCAGCACCAATGCGCCGTTTTCGACATTTATTTCAGCACGTTTTCCATCGCTGGCCTTGATAGCATCGGCCAGTGCCTTCGGAATGCGCACTGCCAGACTGTTACCCCACTTGCAAAATTCAACGATCATGCTGCCTGTTCCATTGTAGATACTATGTATATACCACGGAGAGACCGGTAAAATAGCGAGACAAAAAGCCAAAGCAGAATGTCGAGAATCAACAACTTAGTGAGGTGCGAAGATGGCAATTTGCAAGTTTAGAAGCGGCCCAAAGATCGGCCAGAAAGTTGGATTCGATGCAGAAAATTATGTAATAATAAGAACTTATACATACCAAAGATCGGCAAAATATGACTGGAGAAAGTCCACAGCGGATCGAGCCCGCCCGCTTAGAACAACCCTCCGAAGCAATCACAGATCTCGTAGCTGAACTCGCGACTGCCTCGGCAACGCTTGGGCATGCACTTAATCCCCGCACCGCTGGCAACCTCGCCGGGCTCGTGCGGATCATGAACAGTTACTATAGCAATCTGATCGAGGGCCATAATACGCGGCCGAGCGATATCGAACGTGCCCTTGCTGGCAATTTCGAAGGCGATCGGCAACGTCGCAATCTTCAAATCGAAGCTGCAGCACACGTCCGCCTTCAGGCCGAGATTGATCGTATGGCTACGGAAAATGTGCTGCCCGAACCCGCTTCTCCGCAATTTATTCGATGGCTACACAATGAGTTCTACCGCGACGCACCTCAAGAGATGCTCCGCGTCCGAAACGACCAACGTGAATTTGTCATGGAGCCCGGAGCATGGCGTTCCCGCGCTGAGCATGAGGTCGCTGTGGGTAGGCATCAGCCGCCGTCGGCCAGGCACGTCGAAAACTTCATGGCCTATTTTGGAGAGCGATACCGCTTCGAGTCGCTCGGCAAAGCTGCGCGCATCTTGGCCATTCCCGCCGCACATCATCGGTTTAACTATATTCATCCCTTTCCTGACGGCAATGGTCGCGTTAGCCGGCTAATGAGCCACGCCATGGCCCACCGTGCTGGTATAGCGGCGCATGGTCTGTGGTCCATCTCCCGCGGACTTGCGCGGGGACTAGAGAGCCGAGGCGAATACAAACGCATGATGGACCATGCTGATATGCCACGGCAGGGCGACCTTGACGGGCGCGGCAATCTCTCACAGTACGCCCTGAGCGATTTCGTTTCCTGGTTTCTGCGCGTCTGCCTCGATCAGGTGACATTTATGTCGGGCTTGTTCGAAATCGATACGCTCGCGCGACGCCTACGGCGCTACGTTGAGCATAACGATAGCTTAAAACCGGAGGCGGCGCGTCTTCTCGAGGAGACGCTAATCCGTGGAGAAATCGAACGCGGGGATGTGCCCCGTATTATGGGTCTTCCCGAAAGAACCGCCCGTCGCGTCTTTAATGATGTTGTTGCTGCCGGTCTTCTTGCGTCCGAGACACCGAAAGGACCGGTGTCGCTTCGCTTTCCAGCCGAAACTTTAGAAACCCTTTTTCCAAGACTATTCCCAGAGACCTAGGCCGTCGCGCTCACCCGCTGACACCGCGCTGCGCTTGAGCAAGGCGCTCGGCACCACGCCGCAGGAGTGGCCAAACCCGCAAATTGATTACGACCTGCAAATGGCCCTGCGCTCGCTCGGCAAGAAGCTGGCGAAGATCGAGCCGGTAGCCGAGGCGGCATCGTCGTGAGCACTGATCGGACGGTTCGCGGCCGGGGCAGGCGGTCGACACCGCATCGAGAAGACTGTCAATAAATCTCGCGGCGAAGCGGACGCTTCGGGACTCGCGGTTTTGAATATCCCCGACATTCTCCGTAGTGCTGCTGTTACGCGCTTTTCGGCGATTGTAGCAACCAATCGAGATCCCGCCTCAATTGAGCGAACCTGTTGTCACGCTCGCTGACCTCGTCAGTGAGATGGGAAACATCGCCCGTGCGGCGTGCGTCATTGGCTGGGCGGTGGTCGTCATGATCATCTTCGCCCGATCCATTATCGTTGGCGCCCGATATAGGTGTGCGGTGCAGATCGTCGATGAACTGCTCCCGTTCGGCGCTGGATCCGTGTTGCTGCTCGCGAGAGTTAGGTTGGAGCAACCGATCGAGATCGCGCCGCAATTGCGCCAATGTGTCCTCGCGCTTGCTTACGTCTTCGGTGATCTGGAAGGTCCCGCCGGTACGGCGTGCACCGTTTGGCCAATCGTTATCGGTTGGCTGTGGGCGACGGGCGTCAAAATTGTTTGCGCCCGATATAAGTGAGCGATGCAAATCATCGCTGAACTGATCGCGATCATCGAAAGATCCATCTTTTTGCTGGTCATCGCGATTGTTTGCACCCGATATCTGTGAGCTGTGCAACTCCTCGATGAACTGATCCCGATCATCGACAGATCTATGTTGTTGCTGATCTTCGCGATCGTTTGCGGCAGCTATAGTTGAGCGGTGCCAATCGTCGGTGAACTGGTCCCGTTCATCGACCGATCTATGTGGTTGCCGATCTTCGCTATCGTTTGCGCCCGATATAGTTGGGCGGTGCAAATCCTCATCGACGGCATACTGTTGCTGATTATCCTCCCACTTATGTGGATTTTGATTGCCGATCCGGTCTGATGCAAGATGCTCGGTCCTTTGCCGGCGACGAGCAGCAGCAGTCACGACGTGATAGAGACAGC
>DAISKM010000558.1:0-2801 GCA_036820945.1 Pseudolabrys sp. | reverse complement strand
CGGCGCCGCAATTTGGGTAGCGGAAAGGTCGCCTGCCGCGTCGCCCAAAGTTTGTATTCCCTGCATAGACCCTGCCGTGTTCAGGCAGCCCGGGCAGCAGGGTTCACGTCGGCGGCGCTATTTTCATTGAGGCGACTGGGGGCATTCATTGCAGTTGTACCATTAGACCGTCGTCAACAGCACCCTTCACAATGTCGGAGATATAGCCCGGCGCGACGACTATGTCGCCATGCCACGTCATGGCGTCTCTGGGGATGTGTTCCTCGACCCAGTTTCTGGCTGCTTTGTATTGGCATGCAGCAGAAAGGATGAGCCATCGTTCTGAACGCGAAAATCGGGCGCCGATAAAGTTTTTCTAGCCATGTGCTCACCTGCGCTCCACTCGTGGCGTTACCTGGCAGTCCAGTACGATTTCGCGGTTTTACTGGCGGCCAACAGTGCCTTCCGCACGCTGGACTCCCGGTGGCGTCCATACGCCGTCGAGAACCGCAGCCTTCGGCCAATAGGCTCGAACGAACAGCGAGAAATCTGCATCCTTGGGCGCGGGTAGCCAGTTGGCACGCAATACGTCGGCTGGCGGATCGGCCTGCACATAGATGGTGAGCGATCCGTCTGCGTTGTATTTCAGATCCCTGTTCTTGGTGCCAAGTGAGTAGCGTTTGAGGTCATTCTTCGCGAAGAAGTGATGCTCGTTGTAGAGCGTCAGTGACCAGAAGCCGTTGACCGGTGGCGTCCGATCCTTTGGGAAAGTCACGGTGTAGCGGTTAGCGCCGTTGAGCCGAGCACCGGCCATATCGAGGTCTTGGTAGTAGTATTTCGTCTCGTTCGGGGAATTGACGAGGATGTTGGATTTGGCCACTGCAGTGCGGGTGAAGTAGTCGGAAGCTGTTCGCCGTAGTTGCGGAATTGAAGGAGTGGCGTGACTATCTGATCTTCCACCTACTGCGCCGCCTTGATCATTGCAGGCTTGAGTGCGGGATTGGATTTCATCGCATCAAGGACTGCGCGTATTTGCGCGTAGCGTGCCTCTTCGCCCGGTAACGGAGGTGCGTCGGCGAGCACGGCTGGAAGCTCATCGAAGAATTTGTCCGGGAAGACCCATCTCGTCTCCTCTTGACCGGTCGCTGCGCCGGCGACCTTGGGTATCTTGTTCCAGTCATGGCTCTTCACTGTGCCGTCGTATTCAGACAGCGGGTAAATCATGACCTGCGTGAGCACGCCTTGGATGGCTTTCTTGTCCTCCGGCGTATCATCCTGGAAGATGCGTGGTGCGGCAAAGCCGGTGTTGGTCGGAGAGCGGAACACCTTGGTGATGCCTTTGGGCACTTCGCCGTGCCAGTTGGGTCCGACCAACAGGTAAAAGCCGGGCGTAGTCCCATACATCTTGCCGAGTTGGACGACACCATCGGTCCGCAAATCGACTACCTGGTAGACCCAGAAGCGATCACCGAAATCAGGCACCTGGATCACGACGGGCGAAACGTCGAGCGCGATCGATCCCGCGCCATAGACCACGTCCTGGTTTGGGCAGGCCACAATTCTCTGGTCGGGATTGACGTAGTCGGTCAGCATCGCAACCCGGTTGAGCGGCGCGGTGGGAACCGGGCCAGCCATCACAAAATCCTTGACGTCTTTGTAGGCCTGCCGCCGGTTATAGATGTTGACCATCGGCCACGCCCAAAAGTATGCGTCGCGAGCAACGAGCTTTGCGTATTCCTCAGTGATCTTTACACGGGTATCCGGGCCAGGAGGCAACGCCCTAACCCAGCCGGGCGAGGGTGATATCGGCGATACTGGCCCCTGCGCTTGCGCAGCTGAAGAAAGACCCAGCAAAGCTATGGTCGCCGCTGTAGCCAAAAGAACTTTCCATGTCTGCATGGCTACGCCTCCAATTATTGCAGCGGCCACGCATGGCGCGCCCAATAGCGCCGAACATGTGAATGGCGTGAACGAAGAAAATTGATGAAAAGACCCGAAGACGATTGGCCTCAAGTCCAATGCGAGATTGCTGAATGTCCGTTTTTAGTCGCTAGCGGACACTTTCGCGCGATGCCCGCGTTTTCCCCAACAGCAGATATCCATTCAGTCATTCAGTCGAATCCTATGGAGCTTGAACCTTTGGGCCTATGACTGACGGCGAAGCTGAGGCCTTATGAATCCGGGTGTGCCCATTGGCTTGTAGCGGTCGCCCGCTACCAATTTCGACCTCCGAGCGATCACAAGCCCGTCAGGCCACAATTCCTCCCGGTTGCCCGGACCAACATGCGATGGAACAATCGCATGCGTAAATCGTATCTGTACCTATATCGACTGCCGAAGCCCTTTGTATAGTTAGGGAGACCCCTCCATGGCGCGGACAGCAGCGTCGCCGGCTACACGCGGTGAGCCGGCGCAGAAGCCGAAGCGTTCCCTGGATGAGTTCCGAAAAACCTGGGTGCAAGCGTTCCGCCGGGTGCGGGCCGAAACCGAGGCTCGCGCCGCACAGCTATCGGCCGAAGACCAGATCGTTCAGTCGATGCCGGATGCCAGCCCGACGAAATGGCATCGCGCGCACGTCACCTGGTTTTTCGAACAATTCCTACTGGTGCCTCACGATCCGAATTATCGGATTTTCGACGAACGGTTTCCCTTTCTTTTCAATTCCTACTATGTCGCCGCCGGCCCACGTCATGCGCGACCGCAGCGCGGATTGATAACCCGGCCGAACGGCGAGGACGTTACCGCCTACCGCGCCCAAGTCGATGCAGCGGTTGAACGCCTGATTGCCGAGGTGTCGGCGGAGGATGCCGAGCGCGTGTTTG
>DAISKM010000557.1:0-2808 GCA_036820945.1 Pseudolabrys sp. | reverse complement strand
CTTCACCCGACGACCTGAGCACTAACTCAATTAAGTTCAAGGCCAGCGAACCGAAGGCATCTGATTCAGGAATATAATCCTAAGTCGAATACGATTTGGCAGAACGAAGCCAAATTCGCTCATGTTTTCAACGACGCGAGGATGTCGGTTAGACCGCAATTGTAAGTGCGACAGCCACGTTCGCCTATGGCTGCATGGTGCCCTTCCAGATGGTAGGATTTAACCCGATCACGGGGAGGGTTGGGGATGCGCCGGGGCCTTTTCACGCTATTCATTGCTGCATGCGTAGTTTCCGTTACTACCGCCTCGAGCACGGATGCGCTCGAGCTGCCAAAGCCCCAGCCGGTAGAAAAATATCTCGGTAAGTCCGCGGCCGGCGCGAACTACACCGTGCAGCCGATCGTGCGCAGCGACGGCGTCATGCGCATCTTCGACGTCGACACGCCCTATGGAAAGTTTGCCTTTGACGGCGTCGAATTCACCAAGCTGCGCCTTCACGAGCTCGATGCCGTCGCCGCCATCGAGAAAATGTCTCAATCCGAAGCGTTCGGACAGGCCTTCGGGCGGGCCGCGCTGGGGCCGATCAAATTCGGCGCCGACCTGATTACAAAGCCCGCCGATACCGTCGAACGATCCCTGAGCGCTATTGGCAACATGTTCGATCGCATAGGCGCCGGACTGTCGAATACCCGCGCCGATCGCGACAACCTGGTCGAAAGCCTGCTTGGTGTCAGCGACACGCAACGCGAGCTCGCGGTTTCGCTCGATGTAGACCCTTACACCGATTTTCCGCCGCTTGCGCAGCGACTGAAGGAAATGGCCAACATCATGGCAGGAGGCGGCCTGCCTGTGAGGGCCGGCTTGTCTTTCGTCCCTGGCGGCGCCGGGATCGCCGTTTCATCCGTGGCGACAGTAAGCAGCGCGAAAGACACGCTGCGCGACAAGACCGCGGCGCAGGTTATTGCCGAGGCTCGGGCCACGCTTGCATCCCTTGGCGTGTCGGACGAAAGCGCAAGCCGCCTTGTCGAGAACCGGAATTATACGCCCGCCGACCTCCTGATCATGGCGCGCGCGCTGAAACAGCTTAATGCACAGAACACCACGGATTTCGTCGACCATGCGTCCGGAGCCGGCTCACGCAATGTGGCTTTTTACCATCGCCGGCGCGCGCAGATCCTGGCCGCGCGCAGTAACGAACTGGGCGGCATCGTCTCGTTCGTGACGTTTGGGGCCCAGCCGATCAATGTCGCGCGCAACGGCAATGTTGTCGCGGCGTTTACGGTCGACGACATAGCGTGGACCGAGGTCCAGCAACGAACCTTCGTTGCGGCTACGGCTGAAATCCAGCGAGCAAAACCGGGCGCCACGCCTGTGCTGGCCACGACCGGTGCAGTGACGCCGCTCGCCGCTGCCGAAATCGGCAAGCGCGGGTGGAAGATCGTTCACATCAAGCCGTAGCGTCGGCGGTAGTTGCCTTCGGCGCTGCCCATTAGCGAAATTCCAAGCGATAAAAAGACCCCGTCGTTTCCGGCGGGGTTAAGTACGATGGGAGAGAGCCAATGGCTCACATCACACAAACGCAACGCGGGGAAAAACCCTGGCGCTAGGCGGGGATCCGTTCGTCCGCATCCGTTGGTTCTCGCAGCACATAGCCGCGGCCCCATACCGTCTCGATGTAGTTCTTTCCGGATGATGCGTTGGCGAGCTTCTTGCGCAGCTTGCAGATGAAGACGTCGATGATTTTCAGCTCCGGCTCGTCCATACCGCCATACAGATGATTGAGGAACATCTCCTTGGTGAGCGTCGTCCCTTTGCGCAGCGAGAGCAGCTCGAGCATCTGGTATTCCTTGCCCGTCAGATGTACCCGCTGACCGCCGACCTCCACGGTCTTGGTATCGAGATTGACCACCAGATCGCCGGTATTGATGACTGATTGCGCGTGCCCCTTGGAGCGGCGAACGATGGCATGAATGCGCGCGACCAGCTCGTCCTTGTGGAACGGCTTGGTCATGTAGTCATCGGCGCCGAAACCGAGACCCTTTACCTTGTCTTCGGTGCCGGCGAGGCCGGAGAGGATCAGGATCGGCGTCTTAACCTTTGAGACACGCAGTGAGCGTAGAACCTCGAAACCCGACATGTCGGGGAGATTCAAGTCGAGCAGGATGATGTCATAGTCGTAGAGCTTGCCGAGGTCGACGCCTTCTTCGCCGAGGTCCGTCGTGTAGGCGTTGAAACTCTCGGACTTGAGCATCAGCTCGATGGATTGTGCGGTCGCGCTGTCGTCTTCAATAAGTAGAACACGCATTTAAGTCCCCTTCTCGCCGCAGCCGGGCTTGCGGGTCAGCGCCGCATAGGCGGCGAGTGTAAAAAAAACGCGGTGGGACAAACCGATTCGACAATATCTAGCCATGGTTAACAAAACCTGATTCTCTCGCGCAAGTCCGCCGTAGGCAGGCACGTCCGAATTGGCACAAGATGTTGCTCGAAAGTGATTTTTTGGCCACGTCCAGTCTCATGTCTCAGTTTAAGAATCGGACTTAACCGATTCTAGCGACTCGCCCCTTCCGTCCTGGCTGGGCGATTCTCAAGCCTTAGTCCCGCGGACGAATGACCCAATGATTAACGATGCGGGTAAACACCGAGTTAATGTAGTCAATGAACCGGTAAGCCTAAGGGCAGGTTTATGGCCGGGATTGCCGTGTCGTAGCGGCGCGCCGAACGCGCGGTCCGAATGAACAAATCGTCGACATCGACGTCGAGATTTACGGACTCGTTCGGTTGGTGCGCGGGCTGATGGAAGTCGCAGGT